>NZ_JALRNG020000089.1:0-423 GCF_030272875.2 Pseudomonas sp. BJa5 | reverse complement strand
TCTTCGGCTACGCCGAAGGGTGCTGCGCACCCGCCCCCTCCAGACACCTCCGCTCGGCCTCCTGAAGTCGCGAAGTTACGGGTGGCGCCTACATGGGCGCATCTTCGAAATCAGAGGTTGGCGCTGCCTGGCTGACGCCATCGCGGGGCAAGCCCGCTCCCACTCTTGCTCTTGATTTTCATGCGCGTTATTTCAGGCGCCGCAGAACGCGGCGTCTCTCACGTCCCAGGGCATCATGTCCCCGCACACCTGTCCACCCTGTGTCCGGTCCAGACACAAAGCCAAAGTGAGTAACGACCGGCTCTTGCTCTTGATCTTGCTCTTCATGCGCGTCAGTTCAGGCGCTGCAGAATGCGACTTCAGGAGGCCGAGTGGAGGTGCCTGGAGGGGCCGTGCGCAGCACCTTCGGCGTAGCCGAAGAAC
>NZ_JALRNG020000088.1:0-497 GCF_030272875.2 Pseudomonas sp. BJa5 | reverse complement strand
TGCAGGTCGATGTGGCCGTAAGGGTCGTTGGCCCGCGTGCTGCTGACCCGCGCCGGCACGGTGCCGGCGATCTGCGGCTTGTCCTGCAGCGGCGGGCGGTAGCAGATGTCGTAGTCGAACGGCATGCCCTCGAAGGTTACCCGCAGGCTGCGATCGCGCGCCGCCTCCAGGTGCACGGCGGTAATCAGCGCCCGCTCGGCGAAGGCCGAGGGCGCCTCGCCCGCGACCTTCAGCACCTGCCCCGGCGCCAGGCTGGTGCAGCTGCTGACGCCGCTCAGCCGGGTGCGCTCGGTGAGGTAGCGCTCGTGGCGCAGGCGCGCATAGAAGTAGCCGCTTTCGCTCTGCAGGCGTTCCTCGCGAGCATAGCGGTCGCCCAGTTCGCGGTAGGCTTCGGCGTAGTGGTAGGCCTCGCCGTAGGTGGTGGTGAGCGCGCCGCGGGTGTGGTCGATTTCACCGTCGAGGTAGGCATGGGCCTGGCGGTGGTCGTAGGCGCGGAT
>NZ_JALRNG020000087.1:0-529 GCF_030272875.2 Pseudomonas sp. BJa5 | reverse complement strand
CGGTGTCCGGCAGCAGCATGCGGTTCAGCCAGCTGTGGATGATGCCGTCGCCTGGACGCAGGGACACGCCGCCACGGTTGCGCATGAAATCCGGCAGGGTGTGGTGGGTGGTCACGTCCACAGGCTTCGGATAGGCCGCGGTGTGGCAGAACGACTGCATGACCAGGTCGGCAGAGAAGCCCAGGCAGGCCAGGTCTTTGAGCTCGTCGCGAGTCATCGGGCCGGTGGTGTCCTGGGAGCCGACGGTGGTCATCTTCGGTTCGCAGTAGGTGCCCGGACGAATACCGGCGACGCCACAGGCCTTGCCGACCATTTTCTGCGCCAGGCTATAACCCCTGCCGGTATCAGCCGGGGCTTCAGGCAGCTTGAACAGGTCGGTCGCGCCCAGGCCCAGCTCGGCACGGGCTTTTTCGGTCAGGCCACGGCCGACGATCAGCGGGATACGGCCGCCCGCGCGGACTTCGTCGAGCAGGACCGGGGTTTTCAGTTCGAAGGTGGTGACCACTTCGCCGCTGTCGTGGCGAACGAC
>NZ_JALRNG020000086.1:0-626 GCF_030272875.2 Pseudomonas sp. BJa5 | reverse complement strand
TTGTTAGGTGACTGCGTACCTTTTGTATAATGGGTCAGCGACTTATATTCAGTGGCGAGCTTAACCGAATAGGGGAGGCGTAGCGAAAGCGAGTCTTAATAGGGCGCTTAGTCGCTGGGTATAGACCCGAAACCGGGCGATCTATCCATGGGCAGGTTGAAGGTTAGGTAACACTGACTGGAGGACCGAACCGACTACCGTTGAAAAGTTAGCGGATGACCTGTGGATCGGAGTGAAAGGCTAATCAAGCTCGGAGATAGCTGGTTCTCCTCGAAAGCTATTTAGGTAGCGCCTCATGTATCACTCCAGGGGGTAGAGCACTGTTTCGGCTAGGGGGTCATCCCGACTTACCAAACCGATGCAAACTCCGAATACCTGGAAGTGCCGAGCATGGGAGACACACGGCGGGTGCTAACGTCCGTCGTGAAAAGGGAAACAACCCAGACCGTCAGCTAAGGTCCCAAAGTCATGGTTAAGTGGGAAACGATGTGGGAAGGCTTAGACAGCTAGGAGGTTGGCTTAGAAGCAGCCACCCTTTAAAGAAAGCGTAATAGCTCACTAGTCGAGTCGGCCTGCGCGGAAGATGTAACGGGGCTCAAACCATGCACCGAAGCTACGGGTATCAC
>NZ_JALRNG020000085.1:0-687 GCF_030272875.2 Pseudomonas sp. BJa5 | reverse complement strand
CGCGGTGAACTGCACGGTGCCCGTGCTCTGGCCGACGCCGATGACGATCTGCTGGCCGTTGGTGAGGTTGATCACCAATGGGGTACCGGTCACCGGGGCGCTGACGGTAGCGGTGTAGGTGATCACGCCACCTTCGCCGATAGTGCTGACGTCGGCAGTGAGTTTCACCGTCGATGGATCGATGGTGTCGTTGACCTCGGTGACGGCTGGAGTGTTATCCACAGCCAGGTTCTCGAAGTCGCCACCGGACGTACCGGTGATGGTCGCTTCGACCTGGCCGGCGTCGATGTACACATCGTCATCCGGTGCCGCCACGGTCACGCTGCCCGAAGTCTCACCGGCAGCGATGGTGATGGACTCACCGTTGCTGAGGGTGATGGTCATGGCGGTGCCAGCCGGGTTGGTCAGCGTCGCGGTGTAGGTGATTTCACCACCTTCGTTGACCGACGGGGTCGCGGTCAGCTTCAGACCGGTAGTGTCTTCGGTACCTGGACCGTCGGTGACGGTCACGGTGGTCTCACCGGAAGCAGTCAGCTCCTCGTAGTTACCACCACTGACGTCCTTGATCGCGTTGGTCAGGTCGAGGTTGGTGCTGTGTACGTTGTCCGGTGCGGTGAACTGCACGGTGCCAGTGCTCTGACCGACGCCAATGACGATCTGCTGGCCATTGGTCAGGTTGATTACCAG
>NZ_JALRNG020000084.1:0-790 GCF_030272875.2 Pseudomonas sp. BJa5 | reverse complement strand
GGCAGGGGCGGCTGGATTCGAACCAACGCATGGCAGGATCAAAACCTGCTGCCTTACCGCTTGGCGACGCCCCTGTAGGTACTGCGACGAGTGCCTGGCACTCTTTTGATGGCTGCCTGTGCGGCAGTGGGCGCAAATGTACCAACATTAACCGCCCCTGGGAACCCCCAAGCCGAATATTTTTTCGTAGAAACAGCGACTTACTGTTGATCCCGGCAAATGGACAGGACGCTGGCAAGGCCTTGATGAGGTTGTACACTACCCGCACGCCTCATTTACTCCTCGCACAAGAGATCCCCATGGCCAATCACGACATCACCTTTATCCCTGATCCGGACCCAGAGTCCATCTCCTCCGACGTCACCGGTTTCGGCGGCCTGCTGGTCTCCACCCAGATCCCCACCCGTGCCGACGGCAGCCTGGAGTTGGGCGACATCACCCTGCAGAGCGAATGCACCCTGCAGGCGCTCAAGGGTGCGCTGGAGCGTGCCGGCAGCTCCATGGACCGGGTCCTGCACCTGACCATCTACCTCACCGACATGGCCGACCGCGCCGCCTTCAACGAGGTGTACCAGCGCTTCTTCGCCAAACCCTGGCCGGTGCGCGCTGCCGTTGGCGTGGCATCCCTGGCGGTCGAAGGCATGCGCGTGGAAGTCACGGCAATGGCCGCCAAGGCCTGACAGCATCACCCTGTGGGAGCGGGGGGGGCCCCCCCAGAGCAGCGGGGGGTTAAAAAGCAAAGAGGGGGGCAACCGCCCCAAAAACCCCCCCCCCCGGCCAGACGGGGGGG
>NZ_JALRNG020000083.1:0-1763 GCF_030272875.2 Pseudomonas sp. BJa5 | reverse complement strand
GACGACCTGTCCCCTGCCCCGGACGCCTGGTCGCGCCCTGACATCCCGCTGCACGCCCTGGCCATGCTGAAAATGGCTCGTGACGGCATCGAGCCGCAGCAACCAGGTTCGGTCGGCCCGCTGGCCCAGATCGAAGCCGTCAAGGCCAAGGGCTTCCCGGTCGCCTACGTCGGTGACGTGGTCGGTACCGGTTCTTCGCGTAAATCGGCCACCAACTCGGTGCTGTGGTTCTTCGGCGACGACATCCCGTATGTGCCGAACAAGCGCGGCGGTGGCTTCTGCTTCGGCACCAAGATCGCCCCGATCTTCTACAACACCATGGAAGACGCCGGCGCCCTGCCGATCGAATTCGACTGCACTAACCTCGCCATGGGCGACGTCATCGACGTCTACCCGTATGAAGGCAAGGTCGTTCGCCACGACAGCGGCGAAGTGGTCACCACCTTCGAACTGAAAACCCCGGTCCTGCTCGACGAAGTCCGCGCTGGCGGCCGTATCCCGCTGATCGTCGGCCGTGGCCTGACCGAAAAAGCCCGTGCCGAACTGGGCCTGGGCGCAACCGACCTGTTCAAGCTGCCTGAAGCCCCGGTCGACACCGGCAAGGGCTACACCCTGGCGCAGAAGATGGTCGGCAAGGCCTGTGGCCTGGCTGCTGGCAAGGGCGTGCGCCCAGGCACCTACTGCGAGCCGAAGATGACCACCGTCGGTTCCCAGGACACCACTGGCCCGATGACCCGTGACGAGCTGAAAGACCTGGCGTGCCTGGGCTTCTCCGCCGACCTGGTCATGCAGTCGTTCTGCCACACCGCCGCTTATCCGAAGCCGATCGACGTCAACACCCACCACACCCTGCCGGATTTCATCCGCACCCGTGGCGGCGTGTCCCTGCGTCCAGGCGACGGCATCATCCACAGCTGGCTGAACCGCATGCTGCTGCCGGACACCGTCGGTACCGGTGGTGACTCGCACACCCGCTTCCCGATCGGCATCTCCTTCCCGGCCGGTTCCGGCCTGGTCGCCTTCGCCGCTGCCACCGGCGTCATGCCGCTGGACATGCCGGAGTCGGTACTGGTGCGCTTCAAGGGCAAGCTGCAGCCAGGCATCACCCTGCGTGACCTGGTCCACGCCATCCCTTACTACGCCATCCAGCAAGGCCTGCTGACCGTCGAGAAGAAAGGCAAGATCAACGCCTTCTCCGGCCGCATCCTGGAAATCGAAGGCCTGGACGAACTGACCGTCGAGCAAGCGTTCGAACTGTCCGACGCCTCGGCCGAACGTTCCGCCGCCGGTTGCTCGATCAAGCTGCCTGAGAAGGCCATTGCCGAGTACCTGCAGTCCAACATCACCCTGCTGCGCTGGATGATCAGCGAAGGCTACGGCGATGCCCGTACCCTGGAGCGTCGCGCCCAGGCGATGGAAGCCTGGCTGGCCAACCCGCAGCTGCTGGAAGCCGACAAGGACGCCGAATACGCCGAGATCATCGAAATCGACCTGGCCGACGTCAAGGAGCCTGTGCTCTGCGCGCCGAACGACCCGGACGACGCACGCCTGCTGTCGACCGTACAGGGCGAGAAGATCGATGAAGTGTTCATCGGTTCGTGCATGACCAACATCGGTCACTTCCGCGCTGCCGGCAAGCTGCTGGACAAGGTCAAGGGCGGTATCCCGACCCGTCTGTGGCTGGCCCCGCCAACCAAGATGGACGCCCACCAGCTGACCGAAGAAGGCTACTACGGCATCTACGGCAAGGCCGGTGCACGCAT
>NZ_JALRNG020000082.1:0-1923 GCF_030272875.2 Pseudomonas sp. BJa5 | reverse complement strand
GTGATGCGGTAGAGGAGCGTTCTGTAAGCCTGTGAAGGTGAGTTGAGAAGCTTGCTGGAGGTATCAGAAGTGCGAATGCTGACATGAGTAACGACAATGCGAGTGAAAAACTCGCACGCCGAAAGACCAAGGTTTCCTGCGCAACGTTAATCGACGCAGGGTTAGTCGGTCCCTAAGGCGAGGCTGAAAAGCGTAGTCGATGGAAAACAGGTTAATATTCCTGTACTTCTGGTTATTGCGATGGAGGGACGGAGAAGGCTAGGCCAGCTTGGCGTTGGTTGTCCAAGTTTAAGGTGGTAGGCTGAGATCTTAGGTAAATCCGGGATCTTAAGGCCGAGAGCTGATGACGAGTTGCCTTTAGGCGACGAAGTGGTTGATGCCATGCTTCCAAGAAAAGCTTCTAAGCTTCAGATAACCAGGAACCGTACCCCAAACCGACACAGGTGGTTGGGTAGAGAATACCAAGGCGCTTGAGAGAACTCGGGTGAAGGAACTAGGCAAAATGGCACCGTAACTTCGGGAGAAGGTGCGCCGATGAGGGTGAAGCACTTGCTGCGTAAGCCCACGTCGGTCGAAGATACCAGGCCGCTGCGACTGTTTATTAAAAACACAGCACTCTGCAAACACGAAAGTGGACGTATAGGGTGTGACGCCTGCCCGGTGCCGGAAGGTTAATTGATGGGGTTAGCTAACGCGAAGCTCTTGATCGAAGCCCCGGTAAACGGCGGCCGTAACTATAACGGTCCTAAGGTAGCGAAATTCCTTGTCGGGTAAGTTCCGACCTGCACGAATGGCGTAACGATGGCGGCGCTGTCTCCACCCGAGACTCAGTGAAATTGAAATCGCTGTGAAGATGCAGTGTATCCGCGGCTAGACGGAAAGACCCCGTGAACCTTTACTATAGCTTTGCACTGGACTTTGAATTTGCTTGTGTAGGATAGGTGGGAGGCTTTGAAGTGGGGACGCCAGTTCTCATGGAGCCATCCTTGAAATACCACCCTGGCAACTTTGAGGTTCTAACTCAGGTCCGTTATCCGGATCGAGGACAGTGTATGGTGGGTAGTTTGACTGGGGCGGTCTCCTCCTAAAGAGTAACGGAGGAGTACGAAGGTGCGCTCAGACCGGTCGGAAATCGGTCGCAGAGTATAAAGGCAAAAGCGCGCTTGACTGCGAGACAGACACGTCGAGCAGGTACGAAAGTAGGTCTTAGTGATCCGGTGGTTCTGTATGGAAGGGCCATCGCTCAACGGATAAAAGGTACTCCGGGGATAACAGGCTGATACCGCCCAAGAGTTCATATCGACGGCGGTGTTTGGCACCTCGATGTCGGCTCATCACATCCTGGGGCTGAAGCCGGTCCCAAGGGTATGGCTGTTCGCCATTTAAAGTGGTACGCGAGCTGGGTTTAGAACGTCGTGAGACAGTTCGGTCCCTATCTGCCGTGGACGTTTGAGATTTGAGAGGGGCTGCTCCTAGTACGAGAGGACCGGAGTGGACGAACCTCTGGTGTTCCGGTTGTCACGCCAGTGGCATTGCCGGGTAGCTATGTTCGGAAGAGATAACCGCTGAAAGCATCTAAGCGGGAAACTTGCCTCAAGATGAGATCTCACTGGAGCCTTGAGCTCCCTGAAGGGCCGTCGAAGACTACGACGTTGATAGGTTGGGTGTGTAAGCGCTGTGAGGCGTTGAGCTAACCAATACTAATTGCCCGTGAGGCTTGACCATATAACACCCAAGCAATCTGCAGCGCAGATTGTGGTGGTGAAGACGCTGAACCGAAAGTTTGCAAACCACAAATTGTCACATATCCGAATTCGCTGGAGTGTCTAAACAAGACCTTCTGGCAACAGAATTTCTTGACGACCATAGAGCATTGGAACCACCTGATCCCATCCCGAACTCAGCAGTGAAACGATGCATCGC
>NZ_JALRNG020000081.1:0-2219 GCF_030272875.2 Pseudomonas sp. BJa5 | reverse complement strand
ATCACCCTCAGCAATGGTGAGTCCATCACCATCGCGGCGGGCGAAACCAGCGGCAGCGTGACTGTCGCGGCACCGGATGACGATGTGTACATCGACGCCGGCCAGGTCGAAGCGAGCATCACCGGTACGTCCGGTGGCGACTTCGAGAACCTCAACGTCGACCCGTCGGCGGCCGTGACTGAAGTCAACGACACCATCGACCCGTCGACCGTCAAATTGACCGCCGATGTCAGCACCATCGGCGAAGGCGGCGTGATTACTTACACCGCCACCGTCAGCGCCCCGGTGACCGGTACCCCATTGGTGATCAACCTCACCAATGGCCAGCAAATCGTCATCGGCGTCGGCCAGAGCACTGGCACCGTGCAGTTCACCGCGCCAGACAACGTGCACAGCACCAACCTGGACCTGACCAACAGCATCAAGGACGTGAGTGGCGGCAACTACGAGGAGCTGACCGCTTCCGGTGAAACCACTGTGACCGTCACCGATGGTCCAGGTACCGAAGACACCACCGGTCTGAAGCTGACCGCCACCCCATCGGTCAACGAAGGTGGTGAAATCACCTACACCGCCACCCTGACCAATCCGGCTGGCACCGCCATGACCATTACCCTCAGCAACGGTGAAAGCATCACCATCGCTGCCGGTGAGACTTCGGGCAGCGTGACTGTCGCGGCACCGGACGACGACGTGTACATCGATGCTGGTCAGGTCGAAGCGACCATCACCGGCACCAGCGGTGGCGACTTCGAGAATCTGGCTGTGGATAACACCCCGGCTGTCACCGAGGTCAATGACACCATCGATCCGTCGACCGTCAAGTTGACCGCCGACGTCAGCACCATCGGCGAAGGCGGCGTGATTACTTACACCGCCACCGTCAGCGCGCCGGTCACCGGCACCCCATTGGTGATCAACCTCACCAATGGCCAGCAGATCGTTATCGGCGTCGGTCAGAGCACGGGCACCGTGCAGTTCACTGCACCGGACAACGTACACAGCACCAACCTCGATCTGACCAACGCGATCAAGGACGTTTCGGGTGGTAACTACGAGGACCTGACTGCCTCGGGCACCACCACTGTGACCGTCACCGATGGTCCAGGCACTGAATACACCACCGGTCTGAAGCTGACCGCCACCCCGTCGGTCAACGAAGGCGGTGAAATCACCTACACCGCCACCCTGACCAACCCGGCTGGCACGGCCATGACCATCACCCTCAGCAACGGTGAGTCCATCACCATCGCGGCGGGCGAAACTAGCGGCAGCGTCACCGTGGCCGCGCCGGACGACGACGTGTACATCGATGCCGGTCAGGTCGAAGCGACCATCACCGGCACGTCCGGTGGCGACTTCGAAAACCTCAACGTCGACCCGTCGGCGGCCGTGACTGAAGTCAACGACACCATCGACCCGTCGACCGTCAAATTGACCGCCGATGTCAGCACTATCGGCGAAGGTGGTGTGATCACCTACACCGCTACTGTCAGCGCGCCAGTGACTGGCACGCCGCTGGTGATCAACCTGACCAATGGCCAGCAGATCGTCATCGGCGTCGGTCAGAGCACGGGTACCGTGCAGTTCACTGCACCGGACAACGTGCACAGCACCAACCTCGACCTGACCAACGCCATCAAGGACGTCTCGGGCGGTAATTACGAAGACCTGATGGCTTCCGGTGAAACCAGCGTGACCGTCACCGATGGTCCGGGGACTGAAGACACCACCGGCCTGAAGCTGACCGCCACCCCGTCGGTCAACGAAGGTGGCGAAATCACCTACACCGCCACCCTGACCAATCCGGCCGGCACTGCCATGAGCATCACCCTCAGCAATGGTGAATCGATCACCATCGCGGCGGGTGAGACGTCGGGCAGCGTCACTGTCGCGGCACCGGACGACGATGTGTACCTCGACGCCGGCCAGGTCGAAGCCACCATCACCGGCACCAGCGGTGGCGACTTCGAGAATCTGGCGGTGGATAACACTCCAGCCGTCACCGAGGTCAACGACACCATCGACCCGTCGACCGTCAAGTTGACCGCTGATGTCAGCACCATCGGCGAAGGTGGCGTGATCACCTACACCGCTACCGTCAGCGCGCCGGTCACTGGCACCCCGTTGGTGATCAACCTCACCAATGGCCAGCAGATCGTCATCGGTGTCGGTCAGAGCACTGGCACCGTGCAGTTCACTGCGCCAGACAACGTGCA
>NZ_JALRNG020000080.1:0-2256 GCF_030272875.2 Pseudomonas sp. BJa5 | reverse complement strand
GGCTACGCCGAAGGGTGCTACGCACCCGCCCCCTCCAGACACCTACGCTCGGCCTCCTGAAGTCGCGAAGTTACGGGCGGCGCCTGCTCGGGCGCATCTTCGAAAGCAGAGTCTGGCGCAGCCAGGCTGACGCCATCGCGGGGCAAGCCCGCTCCCACTCTTGCTCTTGATTTTCATGCGCGTTGTTTCAGGCGCCGCAGGACGTGGCGTCTCTCGCGTTCCAGGGCATGTCGAATTCCCGGCAGCTTTACCTGCCGAAAAGTGTCAACCATGTCCCCGCACACCTGTCCACCCTGTGTCCGGCCCATACACAAAGCCAAAGTGCGTAACGGCCCGCTCTTGCTCTTGCTCTTGCTCTTGCTCTTGCTCTTGCTCTTGCTCTTGCTCTTGCTCTTGCTCTTGCTCTTGCTCTTCATGCACGTCAGTTCAGGCGCTGCAGAATGCGACTTCAGGAGGCCGAGTGGAGGTGTCTGGAGGGGCCGTGCGCAGCACCTTCGGCGTAGCCGAAGAACGCGAGCCGTAGACTTGCGTAGCAAGTCGTAGGCCGCGTGGCCCCGCAGGGCGCCGGAGCGAGGGGACCCGGAGCGCAGCGCAGGGCCGGATGCAGGAGCAAGCGGTTTTGCCTACTTTTCCCAAGAGAAAAGTAGGCCGCCGTAAAGGCGGAAGGGGCCGGCAGCATCGCCACATCAAATGGATAAGCTCACAACCTCGACACCCACCCCCAACCCAAGGCACAGCCACCACCCCGGAGAAAAACGTCTAGGCTGTTTTTTGTTCAACCGACCGAACGAGGGATCGCCATGACCACCCGCCGTACAACCAGATTGCTGCTGTCGTTGTCGGCGCTTGGTTCCATGACCCCTTGCCTGGCCGACAACGCCAGGGACTGGCAGAACACCCCCATCGACCTGAACATGGTGTTCGGCTACTACAACCTGATCGACACCAACACCCCCATCGATACCGCCCTGCCGCTGGACGGGCTGTCACTCAACGCCGACCTGTACATCTTCCGCTATGCCCGCTCCTTCGGCATCGACGGCCGCAACTCGGCCATCCAGGTACTCCAGCCCTACGCCGACGTCGAAGCCTCGTTCGACGATGCCCGGTTCTTTTCCGGCACCAAGCACAATGGCGGAATGGGCGATACCCAGATCGTCTTCGCCCACAACTTCTTTGGCGGCCCGGCACTGAGCGCCGAGGAGTTTTCCAGCTGGCAGCCCGGCACCTTTCTCAGCGGCGCGATCTGGCTGGTCACGCCCACCGGCGACTATGACAAGAACCGCATCATCAACATCGGCTCCAACCGCTGGGTGGTCAAACCCGAGATCGCCTTCGGCACCCCCTTCGGCCCGACCTGGCTGGAGCTCAACGGCTATGTGTCGTTCTACGGTGACAACGACGATTACCAGGGCAACAGCAAGCTGGAACAAAAGCCGCTCTACGCCATGGAAGCGCACTACAGCTACACCCTCAACCGTGCACTCTGGGCGTCCCTGGACGCCACCTACAACACCGGCGGCGAAACCAAGATCGACGGCGTGAGCCAGGACAACGAACAGGAAAATACCCTGGTGGGCGCCAGCCTCGGCTTCATGCTGTCGCCGCAGTTCGGCGGCCTGGTGGCGTACAGCGACACGGTGTCGGAGCGCACCGGCTCGCCGGATGTCAACACCTGGACCCTGCGCTTGCAGTACGTCTGGTAGACGCCCGCCACGCCCGTTCTGCGCCAAACCCGCGACGCAGCCACGTCAGAACCGCTGGTTAGCCTGGTTGCGGGTGCCTGCGCGCGTGCCTTTTTCAGCAGCCTTCACCCATCTAAAACGCAATGTGTCGACAATCACCTTGTGCTGATTTCATTTTTACCTTAGATTCCGCAACTACAACACGTATGTGTCGACAGTTTTCATCAAAGGGACGTTCCAGGGACAAGACTGTCCGTGCACCCCGAACCGTTTTCAGTGGGAGCAGGCAGTTTCTCGGCAGCCGTACCAGCGGTCACTCTCAACGGCCTTGAATCTGCTCCCGCTTTTTTATTCCCGGGTACGAAGGCGCCCAAGAACGTCTTGCCCAACGCGCTATACAGGAGATCACCGTGCTCGAAGCCTATTTCCGCCACGTCCAAGCCCGCGCCGATGAAGGCTTGCCACCTTTGGCCCTGAACGCCGAACAGACCGCTGGCCTGGTCGAGCTGCTGAAGAATCCCCCTGCTGGCGAAGAAGCCGTCCTCGTCGACCTGATCACCAACCGCGTTCC
>NZ_JALRNG020000007.1:0-165655 GCF_030272875.2 Pseudomonas sp. BJa5 | reverse complement strand
GTGCTTCATGGGTAACTCCTCTTCAGGGGTGTTGTGGGGGGCTGCCCCTGTTTTGCGTGGGTTCTTTTTTCACGAATGGGGGGGCAACCCCCGCTCCTACCACCAGCAACAATCAGATACGTCAAAAGCCCAATAAATTCAAAACTTTGGCTAAATTGCGCCAGCCCGTTTGCAGCCGTCAGCCCATCCGTTACCATCGCCGCAGCCATTTGCGCCAATAATAAGTTCAAGCCGCAGCGCCCTAACCTTTGAGGCCAGCATGTATATCTATCGTTTGGTCCTGCTTCTGGTCGTGGGGATCTACCTGTTCTCCCCGGCCATCATGGACTGGTGGATCGAGCCAACCGGTGCCTGGTATCGCCCTTACCTGCTCTGGCTGATCCTGATCGTCGTGACCTTTATCCTGCAGAGCCAACGTGATGCCGATGAGCTTTAGCCTGACCCAGATGATCCTGATCAGCGCCGCCTACCTGCTGGTGCTGTTCGGCGTGGCCTGGGTCAGCGAACGCGGCATGATCCCGCGCTCGATCATTCGCCACCCCCTGACCTACACCCTTTCGCTGGGCGTCTACGCCAGTGCCTGGGCCTTCTACGGCTCGGTGGGCCTGGCCTACCAGTACGGTTATGGTTTCCTGGCCTGTTACCTGGGTGTTTCCGGGGCCTTCCTGCTGGCACCGGTGCTGCTCTATCCGATCCTCAAGATCACCCGCACCTACCAGCTGTCATCGCTGGCCGACCTGATCGCCTTTCGCTTTCGCAGCACCTGGGCCGGAGCCCTGACCACGGTGTTCATGCTGATCGGCGTGCTGCCGCTGCTGGCCCTGCAGATCCAGGCCGTGGCCGACTCCATCAGCATCCTCACCGGCGAGCCGGTCAAGGCCCGGGTGGCCCTGGCCTTCTGCGCCCTGATCACCCTGTTCACCATCTTCTTCGGTTCCCGGCACATCGCCACCCGGGAAAAGCACGAGGGCCTGGTATTCGCCATCGCCTTCGAATCGGTGATCAAGCTGCTGGCCCTGGGCGGTATCGGCCTGTATGCCCTGTACGGCGTGTTCGGCGGCCCGCATCAACTGGAAGTGTGGTTGCTGCAGAACCAGACGGCCCTGGCCGCGCTGCATACCCCCTTGCAGGAGGGCCCATGGCGCACCCTGCTGCTGGTGTTCTTCGCCTCGGCCATCGTCATGCCGCACATGTACCACATGGCCTTCACCGAGAACCTCAACCCGCGCTCGCTGGTCAGCGCCAGCTGGGGCCTGCCGCTGTTCCTGCTGTTGATGAGCCTGGCCGTGCCGCTGATTCTCTGGGCCGGCCTGAAGATGGGCGCCAGCACCAGCCCGGAATACTTCACCCTGGGCCTGGGCATCGCCGCCAACAACCAGGCGCTGGCCTTGCTCGCCTATGTCGGCGGGCTATCGGCGTCCAGCGGGCTGATCATCGTCACCACCCTGGCGCTATCGGGCATGGCCCTGAACCACCTGGTGCTGCCGCTGTACCAGCCACCGGCCGAGGGCAACATCTACCGCTGGCTGAAGTGGACCCGCCGCGCCCTGATCGTCGCCATCATCGCCGCCGGCTTCGGCTTCTACCTGACCCTGGAAAGCCAGCAGGACCTGGCCAACCTCGGCATCGTCGCCTTCGTCGCCACCCTGCAGTTCCTGCCGGGCGTGCTCTCGGTGCTGTACTGGCCGACCGCCAACCGCCGCGGCTTCATTGCCGGGCTGCTGGCCGGGATCCTGGTGTGGATGGTGACCATGCTGTTGCCGCTGGTGGGCAACCTGCAGGGCTTCTATATCCCGCTGCTGAACATGATCTACGTGCTCGACGACACCAGCTGGCACATGGCGGCCATCGCCTCGCTGGCGGCGAACGTGCTGCTGTTCACCCTGATCTCGCTGTTCACCAACGCCAGCAACGAAGAAGTCAGCGCCGCCGAAGCCTGTGCCGTGGATAACGTGCGTCGCCCGCAGCGACGCGAGCTGCATGCCGCCTCGCCCCAGGAGTTCGCCACGCAACTGGCCAAGCCGCTGGGTGCCAAGGCTGCACAGAAGGAAGTGGAGCAGGCCCTGCGCGACCTCTACCTGCCCTTCGATGAACGCCGCCCCTACGCCCTGCGCCGCCTGCGCGACCGGATCGAAGCCAACCTCTCGGGCCTGATGGGCCCCAGCGTTGCCCAGGACATGGTGGAAACCTTCCTGCCGTACAAGTCCGGCAACGAAAACTACGTGACCGAAGACATTCACTTCATCGAAAGTCGTCTGGAAGACTATCACTCGCGCCTGACTGGCCTTGCCGCCGAGCTCGACGCCCTGCGGCGCTACCACCGCCAGACCCTGCAGGAATTGCCCATGGGCGTCTGCTCGCTGGCCAAGGACCAGGAAATCCTGATGTGGAACAAGGCCATGGAAGAGCTCACCGGGATTGCCGCCAAGCGCGTGGTCGGTTCGCGCCTGACCACCATCGGCGAACCCTGGCGCGGGCTGCTGCTGGGCTTCATCAACGTGCCCGATGAACACCTGCACAAACAGCGCCTGGGCCTGGACGGCCAGACCCGCTGGCTGAACCTGCACAAGGCGGCCATCGACGAACCCCTGGCGCCGGGCAACAGCGGCCTGGTGCTGCTGGTCGAAGACCTCACCGAAACCCAGGCCCTGGAAGACAAGCTGGTGCACTCCGAACGCCTGGCCAGCATCGGTCGCCTGGCCGCCGGGGTGGCCCACGAGATCGGCAACCCGGTCACCGGCATCGCGTGCCTGGCGCAGAACCTGCGCGAAGAGCGCGAGGAAGACGGAGAGATCACCGAACTGAGCAGCCAGATCCTCGAGCAGACCAAACGTATCTCGCGCATCGTCCAGTCGCTGATGAGCTTCGCCCACGCCGGCAGCCACCAGCACAGCGACGAGCCGGTGTGCCTGGCCGAAGTGGCCCAGGACGCCATCGGTCTGCTGGCCTTGAACCGGCGCAATTTCGAAGTACAGTTCTTCAACCTGTGCGACCCCGAGCACTGGGTCGATGGCGACCCGCAGCGCCTGGCCCAGGTCCTGATCAATCTGCTGTCCAACGCCCGCGATGCCTCGCCTCCCGGCAGTGCCGTGCGGGTCAAGAGCGAGGCCAGCGAACATACCGTCGACCTGATCGTCGAGGACGAAGGCAGCGGTATTCCGAAAAACATCATGGATCGTCTGTTCGAACCCTTCTTCACTACCAAGGACCCGGGCGAAGGTACCGGACTGGGGCTTGCTCTGGTCTATTCCATCGTGGAAGAGCATTATGGACAAATCACCATCGACAGCCCGGCCGATACCCAGAGCCAGCGTGGCACCCGGATCCGTGTGACCCTGCCGCGTCATGTCGTAGCGACGTCCGCTGTGAACTGAGACCGTCGAGAGAATTGAATCAATGCCTCACATTCTGATCGTCGAAGACGAAACCATCATCCGCTCGGCGCTGCGTCGACTGCTGGAGCGTAACCAGTACCAGGTCAGCGAAGCCGGCTCGGTCCAGGAAGCCCAGGAACGCTTCAGCATTGCCACCTTCGACCTGATCGTCAGCGACCTGCGCCTGCCTGGCGCCCCGGGCACTGAACTGATCAAGCTCGGCCAGGGCACCCCGGTGCTGATCATGACCAGCTACGCCAGCCTGCGCTCGGCCGTCGACTCGATGAAGATGGGCGCGGTGGACTACATCGCCAAGCCTTTCGACCACGACGAGATGCTCCAGGCCGTGGCGCGCATCCTGCGCGACCGCCAGAACGCCCCGGCGGTACCTGCCGAAGCGCGCGGCAACGGCAAGAGTGCCACCGCCGACAAAGGCGCCAGCACTGCCGCCAACGGCGAGATCGGCATCATCGGCTCCTGCCCGCCCATGCAGGATCTGTACGGCAAGATCCGCAAGGTCGCCCCCACCGATTCCAATGTGCTGATCCAGGGCGAGTC
This sequence comes from Pseudomonas sp. BJa5, assembly GCF_030272875.2. Classification (NCBI taxonomy): domain Bacteria; kingdom Pseudomonadati; phylum Pseudomonadota; class Gammaproteobacteria; order Pseudomonadales; family Pseudomonadaceae; genus Pseudomonas; species Pseudomonas sp. BJa5. Next base: position 161,723 of record NZ_JALRNG020000007.1, on the reverse strand, counting down.
GGGCACCGGTAAAGAGCTGGTCGCCCGCGCCCTGCACAATCTTTCGCGCCGGGCCAAGGCACCGATGATCTCGGTGAACTGCGCGGCCATTCCGGAAACCCTGATCGAGTCGGAACTGTTCGGCCACGAGAAAGGCGCGTTCACCGGCGCCAGCGCCGGTCGTGCCGGCCTGGTCGAAGCGGCCGACGGCGGCACCCTGTTCCTCGACGAAATCGGCGAACTGCCGCTGGAAGCCCAGGCCCGCCTGTTGCGCGTGCTGCAGGAAGGCGAGATCCGCCGGGTCGGCTCGGTGCAGTCGCAGAAGGTCGATGTGCGCCTGATCGCCGCGACCCACCGCGACCTGAAGAACCTGGCCAAGCTCGGCCAGTTCCGTGAGGACCTCTACTACCGCCTGCACGTCATCGCCCTCAAGCTGCCCGCCCTGCGCGAGCGCGGCGCCGACGTCAACGAGATCGCCAACGCCTTCCTCGCCCGCCAGAGCGCGCGCATCGGCCGTAACGACCTGCGCTTCGGCCACGATGCCGAACAGGCCATTCGGCACTACTCCTGGCCAGGTAACGTGCGTGAACTGGAGAACGCCGTGGAGCGCGCGGTGATTCTGTGCGAAAGCCCGGAAATTTCCGCCGACCTGCTGGGTATCGATATCGAACTGAGCGACCTGGACGACGACGAGCCGTTCGCCAGCCTGCCCGGCAATGGCAGCCCGGCCAACGCCACCAGTCACGAACCGACCGAAGACCTGTCGCTGGAGGACTACTTCCAGCACTTCGTCCTCGAGCACCAGGACCACATGACCGAGACCGAACTGGCACGCAAGCTCGGGGTCAGTCGCAAGTGCCTGTGGGAGCGCCGCCAGCGCCTGGGCATCCCGCGGCGCAAGAGCGGTGCCACCAGCGACAGCTGATCCCTTTCAGCTGTCACCGGGGGGTGCCGGCGGTAACACAGTCGTTTCGCGACAAACTGTTACCCTGCCACAATCTCGTAACAAAAACCGGGGCTTACGGTAACGAAGCCCCGGTTTTTTTTCGCCCCATTTACACCCCGAAATCGCTGCAACCCCTTGTTTTACTGGGGTTTGCAAAAGTTGGCACGGCACCTGCTATATGTTTGGTACAAGAACAATAACAAGCACTGCAAAAGACAATAAAAATAAGACGAATCGGCTCACGCACAATAAGAACAAGACGGCGGAGACGCAGCTAACTGATTCTTTTGGAGAGGAGTTGTTTTTGGGGCTCGCCCCACAACCAGGCAGAGAACAACAAAAACTGCACTCTAGCAGAGCCTGAACTGGTTGGATCACATGATCATTGCAACCTCAGCGACCAAAGCAATCCGTTTGCTCTTGATCCCGGTTAGGGATACCGCCCACAAGCTTTCTTTGTGGGCAGGGCGCTCAACAAAAACAAGAAGCCCGGCAGAAAAACAATAAGAGCACGCAACTACTTCTTGGGGAGCTTCGGCTCCCCTTGTAGTTTCTCCCCTTCCCCGCGCCCCTAGACGCGACCGCCTACACCATCTCGCCAGTAAATGCTAGAATCCCCGGCCATCATGCGGCCATTCCTGATTCCTTGGCCGAACATTCCTTCAAACAGTGCATCCCATGCTGAAGAAGCTGTTCCAGTCGTTCCGTCCTCCCGTACGTGGTCCGCACCACAAGCGCACCACGCCTGAAGTGATCAATAGCGGTCAACATTCGCTGCAACGTGGCCAGTTCAGTCGTCATGCGGTGAGCATCGTCGAGCGCCTGCAAAACGCTGGCTACCAGGCCTATCTGGTCGGTGGCTGCGTGCGCGACCAACTCCTGGGCATCACCCCCAAGGACTTCGACGTCGCCACCAGTGCCACCCCTGAACAAGTCCGCGCCGAGTTTCGCAATGCGCGCATCATCGGCCGCCGTTTCAAGCTGGTTCACATCCACTTCGGTCGTGAAATCATCGAAGTCGCCACCTTCCGCGCCAACCACCCGGAAAGCGAAGCGGAAGACAGCCACACCTCGTCGCGTAACGAGAGCGGGCGGATTCTGCGCGACAACGTCTATGGCACCCTGGAAGAAGACGCGCAACGCCGTGACTTCACCATCAATGCCCTGTACTACGATCCGGTCAGCGAGCGCATCCTCGACTACGCCAATGGCGTACACGACATCCGCAACCGCCTGATCCGCCTGATCGGTGACCCGACCCAGCGCTACCAGGAAGACCCGGTGCGCATGCTGCGCGCCGTGCGTTTCGCCGCCAAGCTGAACTTCGGCATCGAGAAGCACACCGTGCAGCCGATCCGCCAGCTCGCACCGATGCTGCGCGAGATTCCGGCCGCCCGCCTGTTCGAGGAAACGCTCAAGCTGTTCCTCTCCGGCCAGGCTGCCGACACCTTCGAGATGCTGGTCGACCTGCAGCTGTTCGACCCACTGTTCCCGGCCAGTGCCGAGGCCCTGGAAGAACACCCGACCTACACCCACACCCTGATCAGCCAGGCCTTGATCAACACCGACCTGCGCATCAAGCAGGGCAAACCGGTGACCCCGGCCTTCCTGTTCGCTGCCCTGCTCTGGCCGGCCCTGCCGGGTCGCGCGCTGCGCCTGCAGAGCCGCGGCATGCCGCCGATCCCGGCGATGAACGAAGCCGCCCACGAGCTGATTGCCGAGCAGTGCCAACGCATCGCGATCCCCAAGCGTTTCACCATGCCCATCCGCGAGATCTGGGACATGCAGGAACGCCTGCCACGGCGCAGCGGCAAGCGTGCCGACCTGCTGCTGGACAACCCGCGCTTCCGTGCCGGCTACGATTTCCTGTTGCTGCGTGAAAGCGCAGGCGAGGAAACCGATGGCCTGGGCCAGTGGTGGACCGACTACCAGGACAGCAACGACAGCGAGCGGCGCGACATGATCCGCGACCTGGGCAGCCGTGACGAAGGTACCGGCGCCGCCCCGCGCAAACGCAAGCGCAGCCCGAGCAAGCGCAAGCGCGCCGACGGTGCGGGCGAATAACCATGGAGCGCGTGTACATCGGCCTGGGCAGCAACCTGGATGAACCGCAGGAGCAACTGCACAGCGCCGTCGAGGCGCTGGGCCAGCTTCCTGCTACGACGGTAGCGGCGGTTTCTGCGTTCTACAGCAGCGAATCGCTGTCGCCTGGCCAGCCGCGCTACACCAACGCCGTCGCCGCCCTGGACACCACCCTGGCGCCCCTGGAACTGCTCGACGGCCTGCAGGCCATCGAAACGGCCCAGGGCCGCGTGCGCCTGGAGCGCTGGGGCCCGCGCACCCTCGACCTGGACATCCTCCTGTACGGCGACCAGGTCATCGACATCCCGCGCCTGAAGGTGCCGCATTACCACATGCAGGCACGACCGTTCGTCCTCTATCCCCTGGCCGAACTGGTCGCCGAAGACTTCGTGCTGGCCGACCGGCGCCGCCTTGCGCAGTTACTGGCAGATTGCCCGTTCGTCGGCCTGGAACGCCTGTAGCCGGGCGTTTGCCCACGCGGTAACGCCCGTAGCGGCGTAATCGTAACAATGCGGTAACAGGGTAATTGACTTCAGCCCCCTCCCTCACGACTATAGGCGTCCCGTGGCGCCTGCGCGCCGCAAAAAGGCGTATATAGGCCTGGAACAGGTCGTAACCAAAACACCACGATCGATGATGTGCTGTTCCAGAAGATGAATACATGCGTTGTACGCAGTCGTTTTTCACAGCGCCTGAACGAGGATTCCTTTTCATGCCAGAAGTAACCCTGACCACCCTGCAGAGCCTCAAGGCCAAGGGTGAAAAAATCACCATGCTGACCTGCTACGACGCGACCTTCGCCCAGGCCGCCAGTCGCGCCGGCGTGGAAGTCCTGCTGGTGGGTGACTCCCTGGGCATGGTCCTGCAGGGCCATGACAGCACCTTGCCGGTCACCACCGCCGAGATGGCCTACCACACCGCGTGCGTCAAGCGCGGTAACGAAGGGGCCCTGATCCTCGCCGACCTGCCGTTCATGGCCTATGCCACCGCCGACCAGGCCTTCGCCAACTGTGGCGCCCTGATGCAGGCTGGCGCCCACATGATCAAGGTCGAAGGCGCGGCCTGGCTGGCCGAGACCATTCGCCTGCTGGCCGAGCGCGGCGTGCCGGTGTGCGCGCACCTGGGCCTGACCCCGCAGGCGGTCAATATCCTCGGCGGCTACAAGGTCCAGGGCCGCCAGGAAAACCAGGCCCGGCAGATGCGCGCCGACGCCATTGCCCTGGAGCAGGCGGGTGCCGCCATGCTGCTGCTCGAATGCGTACCCAGCGAACTGGCCGAAGAGATCACCCAGGCGGTGAGCATCCCGGTCATCGGCATCGGTGCCGGCAGTGCGACCGATGGTCAGGTGCTGGTGCTCCACGACATGCTCGGGCTGTCGCTGACTGGCCGGGTGCCCAAGTTCGTGAAAAACTTCATGACCGGCCAGAGCGACATCCAGGGTGCGCTCAAGGCCTATGTAACAGCCGTCAAGGACGTCAGCTTCCCAGGCAGCGAACACGGGTTCAGTGCATGAATACAGTCAAGACCGTCCGCGAACTGCGCGCCGCCGTGGCGCGTGCACGCAGTGAAGGCAAACGCATCGGTTTCGTACCGACCATGGGCAACCTGCACAGCGGTCATGCCGCGCTGGTGACCAAGGCGGCGCAACGCGTCGATTTCGTAGTCGCGAGCATCTTCGTCAACCCGCTGCAGTTCGGCCCCAGCGAAGACCTCGACAAATACCCGCGGACCCTCGCCGCCGACCAGGAGACGCTGCTCCAGGCCGGTTGCCACCTGCTGTTCGCCCCGACCGTCGAAGAGATGTACCCCGACGGCATGGCCGGCCAGACCCGGGTCAGTGTTCCACAGCTGTCCGAAGGGCTCTGCGGCGCCAGCCGCCCGGGCCACTTCGAAGGTGTGGCGACCGTGGTCAGCAAGTTGTTCAACATGGTCCAGCCGGACCTGGCCGTGTTCGGCCAGAAGGACTTCCAGCAGCTGGCGGTGATCCGCGCGCTGGTGCGTGACCTGAACATGCCGATCCAGATCATTGGCGAGCCGACCGTGCGCGCCGAAGACGGCCTGGCGCTGTCGTCGCGCAATGGCTACCTGAGCCAGGAGCAGCGCGATGTCGCCCCGGCGCTGTATCGCGTGCTCACTGGCATGGCCCAGGCCATCGAACAGGGCCAGCGCGACTACCCGGCGCTGATCGCCCAGGGCCAGCAACAACTGGTCGATGCCGGGTTCCGCCCGGATTACCTGGAAGTCCGCCAGGCCCTGAGCCTGCGCCCGGCCACGGCCGAAGACCGCGATCTGGTGATTCTGGTGGCCGCCATCCTCGGCGCCACCCGCCTGATCGATAACCTGCACCTTAATCTGGACGACAAGTAAAACGGGTCGTCAGCTGCCCCCTCTCCCGGTAAATCAGGCTGCATGCCTATAATTGGCATCAGCCTGCTAACAGGTCGCTTTTTCCAGTGTCCAAGGCAGTTCAAGCAATAAGGAAACCTGCAGCGATGGCGTATTACCGCACCCCTCACGATGTCACGACCTTGCCCGCATGGCAGGCACTTGAACAGCACCGCGAAGCCATGCAGGACTTCAGCATGCGCGAAGCGTTCAATGCCGAACCCAAACGCTTCGAACAGTTTTCCCTGAGCACCTGCGGGCTGTTCCTCGATTACTCGAAGAACCTGATCAACGACCAGACCCGTAGCCTGCTGGTCAACCTGGCCAATGAGGTCGGTTTGCAGGAGGCGATCAAGGCCCTGTTCGCCGGCGAGATCCTCAATGCCTCCGAGGGCCGCCCTGCCCTGCACACCGCCTTGCGCCGCCCGGTGGGCGACAAGCTGAGCGTGAACGGCGTCAACGTGATGCCCGAGGTGCACAAGGTCCTCAACCAGGTCACCGAGCTGGTCGGTCGCATTCACGACGGCCTGTGGCGCGGCTACAGCGAAAAACCAATCACCGACGTGGTGAACATCGGTATCGGCGGCTCGTTCCTCGGCCCCGAGCTGGTCTCCGAAGCACTGCTGCCTTATGCCCAGCGCGGCGTACGCTGCCATTACCTGGCCAATATCGACGGCAGTGAGTTCCATGAGCTGTCGGCCAAGCTGCGTGCCGAAACCACGCTGTTCATCGTTTCGTCGAAATCCTTCAACACCCTGGAAACCCTGAAGAACGCCCAGGCGGCGCGCGGCTGGTACCTGGCCCAGGGTGGCTCGGAAGCCGAGCTGTACAAGCACTTCATCGCCGTTTCCAGCAACAAGGCCGCCGCCGTGGCCTTCGGTATCCGTGAAGAGAACATCTTCCCGATGTGGGACTGGGTCGGTGGTCGCTATTCGCTGTGGTCGGCCATCGGCCTGCCGATCGCCCTGGCCATCGGTACCGCCAACTTCAAGGAGCTGCTGTCCGGTGCCTACACCATGGACCAGCATTTCCAGAACGCACCGTTCGAGCAGAACATGCCGGTGCTGCTGGCCCTGCTGGGGGTCTGGTACGGCAACTTCTGGGGTGCGCAGAGCCACGCGATCCTGCCGTACGATCACTACCTGCGTAACATCACCAAACACCTGCAGCAGCTGGACATGGAGTCCAACGGCAAGAGCGTTCGCCAGGACGGCACGCCGGTCAATCACGACACCGGTCCGGTGATCTGGGGCGGCGTCGGCTGCAACGGCCAGCATGCCTACCACCAATTGCTGCACCAGGGCACCCAGTTGATCCCGGCGGACTTCATCGTCCCGGTGGTCAGCTTCAACCCGGTGGCCGACCACCACCAGTGGCTGTACGCCAACTGCCTGTCCCAGAGCCAGGCCCTGATGCTCGGCAAGACCCGCGCCGAGGCCGAAGCCGAGCTGCGCGACAAAGACATGAGCGAAGCCGATATCCACAAGCTGGCACCGCACAAGGTGATCCCGGGCAACCGTCCGAGCAACACCCTGGTGGTCGAGCGCATCAGTCCGCGTCGCCTTGGCGCACTGGTGGCGATGTACGAACACAAGGTCTTCGTACAGAGCGTGATCTGGGGCATCAACGCCTTCGACCAGTGGGGCGTGGAGCTTGGCAAGGAGCTCGGCAAGGGCGTCTACCAGCGCCTGACCGGTGGCATCGAGGACGCGGCCGAGGACGCTTCGACCCAGGGCCTGATCAACTTCTTCCGCAGCCGTCACCGCGGTTGATCCTGCCGGTGTTACCCCTGGCCGAACGAACACGGCCGGGGGTAACAGCTACACTGTCCTGACATTCTTCGAGCCCGTCCCGCGCGGGATCGTGTCAACGACGTCAGGATAGGGCCCGCCATGTTCGATATCAGCGACTACCCCCACGCCGATGCCACCTGCAAGGCAGCGCAACTGAGCCAGGCCGACTATGAGCGCCTGTACCACCAGTCGATAGACGACCCCGACGCCTTCTGGACAGAGCAGGCCAAGCGCCTGGACTGGATCAAACCCTTCACCCGCGTGCAGCACAGCGACATGAAAACCGGCGAGGCGCGCTGGTTCGAAGGCGCCCGCCTGAACGTCAGCTACAACTGTATCGACCGCCACCTGGCCAGCCGCGCCGATCAGCCGGCCATCATTCGTGAAGGCGACGACCCCGCCGACGCCGGTGTGATCACCTATCGGGAACTGCACGACAAGGTCTGCCGCCTGGCTAACGTGCTCAAGCAGCGCGGGGTGAAAAAAGGCGACCGGGTCTGCATCTACATGCCGATGATCCCCGAGGCCGCCTACGCCATGCTGGCCTGCAGCCGTATCGGCGCCATCCATTCGGTGGTGTTCGGCGGTTTCTCTCCGGACGCCCTGCGTGACCGCATCCTCGACGCCGACTGCCGCACGGTCATTACCGCGGACGAAGGCGTGCGCGGCGCCAAGACCATCCCCCTGAAAAACAACGTCGACAAGGCCCTGGCCAGTTGTCCGAACGTCAGCAGCGTGGTGGTGATCAAGCGCACCGGCGGTGCCGTCGACTGGAGCCAGGGCCGTGACCTCTGGTACCACGAGGCAATCAACCAGGCCAGCGGCGACTGTCCGCCCGAGCCGATGGACGCCGAGGACCCGCTGTTCATCCTCTACACCTCCGGCAGCACCGGCAAACCCAAGGGGGTGATGCACACCACCGCCGGTTACCTGCTGCAGGCCACCCTGACCTTCAAGACCGTGTTCGACTACCGTGACGGCGAAGTGTTCTGGTGCACGGCCGATGTCGGCTGGGTGACCGGACACAGCTACATCGTCTACGGGCCGCTGGCCAATGGTGCGATCACCCTGATGTTCGAAGGCGTGCCCAACTACCCCGACACCTCGCGGTTCTGGCAAGTGGTCGACAAGCACCAGGTGAACATCTTCTACACCGCGCCCACCGCCCTGCGGGCCTTGATGCGCGAAGGTGCAGGCCCGCTGCAGAACACCTCGCGCAAGAGCCTGCGCCTGCTCGGCAGCGTCGGCGAGCCGATCAACCCGGAAGCCTGGGAGTGGTACTTCGAAGCCGTGGGCGAGAAGCGCTGCCCCATCGTCGACACCTGGTGGCAGACCGAGACCGGCGGCATCATGATCAGCCCGCTGGTGGGCACCCGGCGCATCAAGCCCGGCTGCGCGACGCAACCGATGTTCGGCGTGCAACCGGTATTGCTGGACGACAAAGGCAAGCTGATCGAAGGCCCCGGCAGCGGAATGCTGGCCATCAAGGCCAGTTGGCCCGGGCAGATCCGCAGCGTGTACGGCGACCACCAGCGGATGATCGACACCTACTTCAAACCGCTGCCCGGTTACTATTTCACCGGCGACGGTGCCCGCCGCGATGCCGACGGCGACCTGTGGATAACCGGGCGCATCGATGATGTGATCAACGTCTCCGGGCACCGTATCGGCACCGCCGAAGTCGAGAGCGCACTGGTGCTGCACGATGACATCGCCGAAGCGGCCGTAGTCGGGTACCCTCACGACCTCAAGGGCCAGGGCATCTATGCCTTCGTCACGCCCATGAACGGCGTCACCCCGGATGACAGGCTCAGGCAGGAACTGCTGGCCCTGGTCAGCAAGGAAATCGGCAGCTTCGCCAAACCCGAACTGATCCAGTGGGCCCCGGCCCTGCCCAAGACCCGCTCCGGCAAGATCATGCGCCGCATCCTGCGCAAGATCGCCTGCAATGAGCTCGACAACCTGGGCGACACCTCGACCCTGGCCGACCCCAGTGTGGTCCAGGGGCTGATCGACAAACGTCTCAACCAGTAAGCGGCAGCCTTGCTCCGGCTGCCGCGCGACAAGGTAGCCATGGAAGCGATTCGCCGCCGTATCGAAACCCAGGTGATGAGCCTCACCGGCTTGTCCCTGGGCCAGCTGGACCTGGAAAACCCCAAGGGCGATCCCGGGCTGTTCGGCCCGGACAGCATCAGCTGGCGTGTGCACGGGGATTTCCCCAGCATGCTGGTCGGCGGTATCAGTGCCCTGCTCCTGCAACTGCTGCACCCACTGGCGCTGTCCGGGGTCTGGGACCATTCCAACTTTCGCCAGGACCTGCTCGGGCGCCTGCGCCGCACCAGCCAGTTCATTTCCGGCACCACCTTCGGTGCCACCGCCGATGCCCAATGGCTGATCGACAAGGTGCGCACCATTCACCTGCAGGTGGTGGGCACCGCCGCCGACGGTCGTCCCTACGCCGCCAGCGATCCCGACCTGCTGACCTGGGTGCATGTGGCGGAAGTCAGCAGTTTCCTCGCGGCCCATCTGCGCTACCGCAACCCGGGCATGCCGGTTGCCGAGCAGGATGCCTACTACGATGAAATCGCCCTGATTGCCGACCGCCTGGGCGCCCGCAACGTACCCCGCTCGCGCCAGCAGATCAGCGACTATCTGCACGCCATGCGCCCACAGCTGCGGTGTGACGAGCGCAGCCATGAGGTGGTGCAGGTGCTGCTCGCTGCACCTGCCCCCAGTCGCCTGGCCCAACCCGTGGCAGCCTTGATGCTGCGCGCGGGCATCGATCTGCTGCCGGACTGGGCCTGCGCCCTGCTCGACCTCTGCCAGCACCCTCTGCAGCGCCGCTTGATCCGCCTGGGCATCAACAGCACCGCCCCGGTGCTGCGCTGGGCCATGCGCGACGGTTCGGCGCAGCGAGCGCGACGGCGCATGGGCATCGGCTGATCCGTGCGCCAATGGCGGGCGGCCGATCATCTATGCCACCATGGGTGTCTAGCCAGGCCCCCGGGGCCTGTACCGTTCTGACGCCAAATCCAATAAGAGTGAGGACCCGCGCCATGCAAGATGTCGTAATCGTTGCCGCCACCCGTACCGCCATCGGTAGCTACCAGGGGGCACTGGCCAATATTCCCGCCGTCGATCTGGGCGCCGCCGTGATTCGCCAACTGTTGACCCAGACCGGTGTGGCCGGCGAGCTGGTCGATGAAGTCATCCTTGGCCAGGTGCTGACCGCCGGCGCCGGGCAAAACCCTGCGCGCCAGGCCGCGATCAAGGCCGGCCTGCCCCACGCCGTGCCGGCCATGACCCTGAACAAGGTCTGCGGCTCCGGCCTCAAGGCCCTGCACCTGGCCACCCAGGCCATCCGCTGCGGCGACGCCGAGGTGATCATTGCCGGCGGCCAGGAGAACATGAGCCTGGCCAACTACGTGATGCCGGGCGCGCGCACCGGTTTGCGCATGGGCCACAGCACCCTGGTCGACAGCATGATCAGCGACGGCCTGTGGGACGCCTTCAACGACTACCACATGGGTATCACCGCCGAGAACCTGGTGGAAAAGTACGGCATCAGCCGTGAAGACCAGGACGCCTTCGCCGCCGCCTCCCAGCAGAAAGCCGCCGCGGCCATCGAAAGCGGGCGCTTCGTCGATGAAATCACCCCGATCCTGATCCCCCAGCGCAAGGGCGATCCGCTGGCCTTCAGCACCGACGAACAACCACGCGCCGGTACCACTGCCGAATCCCTGGGCAAGCTCAAGGCGGCCTTCAAGAAGGACGGCTCCGTCACGGCCGGTAACGCCTCGTCGCTGAACGACGGCGCCGCCGCCGTGATGCTGATGAGCGCCGCCAAGGCCCAGCAACTGGGCCTGCCGGTGCTGGCACGGATCAAGGCCTACGCCAACGCCGGCGTGGACCCGGCGATCATGGGCATCGGCCCGGTCAGTGCCACCCGCCGCTGCCTGGACAAGGCCGGCTGGCAACTGGCCGACCTGGACCTGATCGAAGCCAACGAAGCCTTTGCCGCCCAGGCGCTGTCGGTGGGCAAGGAGCTGGGCTGGGACGCCGCCAAGGTCAACGTCAACGGCGGCGCGATTGCCCTGGGCCACCCGATCGGTGCTTCGGGTTGCCGGGTGCTGGTCACCCTGCTGCATGAAATGATCAAGCGCGATGCCAGGAAAGGCCTGGCCACCCTGTGCATCGGTGGCGGTCAGGGCGTGGCCCTGGCCATCGAGCGCTGATCGCGCCGGGAGGGGCCGCAATGGCCCCTCCCCTGGCATCTGCTGGTAAACTGCACGTCCGCAAACCAAGGCCACGTGCATGTCCCTCTTGAATCAGGCGCTGCGCGCCGCCCTCGACGCCCGCCAGGGCCTTCTCAACGAACTGCATGCCCAGGGCACCGATTGCTATCGGCTGTTCCATGGCAGCCAGGAAGGCGCCGGCGGCCTGACCATCGACCGCTACGGCCCGCAATTGCTGGTGCAGAGCTTCCATCAGGCGCTCGACCGCGACACCCTGCTGGCCCTGCATGCCTGCATCGAAGCCGAGCTCGGCCTTGAGCTGCTGCTGGTCTACAACGACCGTTCCCAGGGCAACAGCCGTATCGACCGCCGTGACCCGGTCTATACCGCCAGCGAAGCGGCCCTGGCCGACCATGTCGGTCACGAGTGGGGCCTGAACTACCGGGTGCGCGGCCGCCACGCCGGTCAAGACCCGCTGCTGTTCCTCGACCTGCGCAACGCCCGTGGCTGGGTCAAGCAGCACAGTGCCGGCAAGCGTGTGCTGAACCTGTTCGCCTACACCTGCGGGGTCGGCCTGAGCGCCGCTGCGGGGGGCGCCAAGGAGGTCTGCAACCTCGATTTTGCCGAGGGCAACCTGGCGGTGGGCAAGGAAAATGGCGCGCTGAACCCGCAGCTCAAGCCCATGGAGTTCATCCAGTCCGACTATTTCCCGGCGATCCGCCAACTGGCCGGCCTGCCCGTCAGCCAGCGCCGCGGGCACAAGTTGCCGCCTTACCCGCGCCTGCAGCCACGCCAGTTCGACCTGGTGTTGCTCGACCCGCCGGCCTGGGCCAAGAGCGCCTTCGGCACCGTCGACCTGCTGCGCGACTACCAGAGCCTGCTCAAGCCGGCACTGCTGAGCACGGCCGAGGATGGTGTGCTGATCTGCTGTAACAACCTGGCCAAGGTCAGCCTCGACGACTGGCGCGAGCAGGTGCTGCGCTGCGCCGAGAAAAACGGTCGCCCGGTACGCGACTGGCAGGTGCTGAAACCGGCCAGCGACTTTCCGTCGCAGGACGGTCAGCCACCGCTGAAGACCTTGATTCTTCAGCTCTGACACAATTTTTGGCTATTTCGGGAGGTAGCTTCGGAACCGTTTTTACGTGCCATACTCCAACCACTCCCGTTCGAGACAGATGACGCCACACATGCCCAAAGGATTGAAACGCGCCCTCGGCGCCATGCTGGCCGCCGTGGCCCTGTACAGCTTGCTCGGCTTTCTGATTCTCCCAGGGGTAGCCCTGCGTATCGCCAACCAGCAGTTGGCCAACTACGCCACGGTGCCCGCCCACTTGCAGCGCATCGAGCTCAACCCGTTCAGCCTGGAGCTGACCCTGTGGGGCCTGAAGATCGGCGAGCCGGGCAAGGAACAGGTCGGTTTCGAGCGCCTGTACGCCAACCTCGAACTCGACAGCCTGTGGACCGGCGCCCTGCACCTGGCCGGCGTCGAGCTGGACACGCCGCGTACCGAACTGCTGTTCGCCAAGGATGGCAGCCTGAACCTCACTCAACTGTTCAAGCTGCCGCCCAGCGAAGCCAAGCCTGAAACGCCGCCCAGCGACCCGTTTCCGGTGCGCATCGGCAGCATCAAGCTGCATGAGGGTTACCTGCACTTCCAGGACCTGCGCCCCAGCGAGCCGATCGAGTTCCTCTACGACTCGATGAACCTGGAGCTGAAGAACCTCAGCACCCTGCCCGACGATAGCTCCGACATGACCCTGGTAGCGATCGGCCCGCACGGTGGTCGCATCGACTGGAGCGGCACCTTCAGCCTGGTGCCCCTTGCCTCCGAAGGCACCCTGAAGCTCACCGACGGCAAGATGAAGGCCTTCTGGCCCTATGTCCGCGATGCCGTGCCGCTGGTGCTGGAAGAAGGCGTGGTCAGCCTCGATACCCACTACAAGCTCAACCTGTCCAAGCAAACCGAGCTGCTGCTCGACAACACCTCGGTGAGCATTGCGCCCTTCGCCATCAAGGCGCCGGATGGCCGTCAACTGGCGCGCCTGGCCCGCCTGGATGTCAGCGAGACCTCGGTGGACCTGGCCAAGCAATTGGTCACTGTCGGCAAGATCCGCAGCGAGAAGCTGGAAACCTGGGCCGCCCTGGAGTCCGATGGCCAGCTCGACTGGCAGAAGCTGTTCGCCAGCCAGCCGGCCAAGGCCACGCCCAAGGAAAAAGCCGAGCCTGCCGCCGCCGAAGAGAAGCCAGCCAGCGACGCGCCGGACAAACCCTGGCAGGTGCTGCTCAAGGACGTGCAACTGCGCAATTACCTGGTGCACCTGGCCGACCGCTCGCAGAAAGAGCCGGTGGCGCTGGATGTCGGCCCGTTGAACCTCGACCTGCAGAACTTCGACAGCCTCAACCAGTCGCCCTTCACCCTCAAGCTCGATACCGGCGTGGGCAAGCAAGGCAAGCTGCAGGCCGCCGGTGAGGTCAACCTCGCACCGGTGACCGCCAAACTCAAGGTCAGCACCCAGGACATCGACCTGCGCGTGGCCCAGGCCTACATCAGCCCCTTCATCCGCCTGGAACTGCGCAGCGGCATGCTCGGCAGCGACCTCAATGTCGATCTCAAGAGCACCGCGCCGCTGGCCTTCAGCATCGACGGCAAGGCCCAGGTCAACCAGTTGCACACCCTGGACACCATCAAGGACCGCGACTTCGTCAAATGGCAGCAGCTGAACCTGGACGGCCTCTCCTATCGTCATGGCGATGCCCTGAGCATTGGCAAGGTCAGCTTCAAACAACCCTATGCGCGCTTCATGATCAACGAAGACCGCACCACCAACATCGATGACCTGCTGATCCCGCAGCCCGCCACTGCGCAGGCCCAGGCCAAGGGCAGTGCCAAGCCCGCGGCCGGCAGCAGCAAGCCGCTGGGCATTCGCATCGGCGCCATCGATATCGACGACGGCTCGGCCAACTTCGCCGACTTCAGCCTGACCCCCAACTTCGCCACCGCCATCCAGCAGCTCAACGGCCAGATCGGCACCATCGACAATCGCCAGCCCAAACCGGCCAAGGTCGATATCAAGGGCAAGGTTGATCGCTATGCGCCCGTGACCATCAAGGGCGCGCTGAACCCCTTCGACCCGATGGCCAGCCTGGACATCGCCACCAGCTTCAAACGCGTCGAGCTGACCACCCTGACGCCTTACTCGGGCAAATTTGCGGGCTTCCGCATCCGCAAGGGCCGGCTGAACATCGACCTGCACTACGTCATCACCCAGGGCCGCCTGAAGGCCGAGAACAAGGTGGTGGTCGAGCAGCTGCAGCTGGGTGAGAAAGTCGACAGCCCCGATGCGGTCGACCTGCCGATCCGCCTGGCGGTGGCGCTGCTCAAGGATACCGAGGGCAAGATTTCCATCGAGTTGCCGGTCTCTGGCGACCTCAACGACCCTCAGTTCAGCGTCATGCCGATCGTCTGGCAAACCCTGCGCAACCTGGTGCTGCGTGCGGCCCAGGCACCGTTCAAGTTCATTGGCGGCCTGGTCAGCGGCGGCGACGCCCAGGACCTGGGCAGTGTCGCCTTCGCCCCCGGCTCCAGCGACCTGGCTCCCGATGCCCAGGGCGCCCTGGACAAACTCGCCGCCGCGCTCAGGGAACGCCCGGCCCTGCGCCTGGAAATCGAAGGCACCAGCGCCCAGAGCAGTGACGGTCCGTTGATTGCCCAGCAGCGTCTGGAGCGCGAATACCAGAGCACCTACTACAAGATCCTGCAGCGCCGCGGCGACAAGGTCCCGGCACAAGCTTCGGACCTTAAAGTGCCCGACGGCGACAAGCCTTCGATGCTCGAAGGCATCTACCGCACCCGCCTCAAGCAGCAGCCACCGGCCGAATGGGAGCAGTTGGACCGCGAACAGCGCACCACCCAGCTGCGCGAGGCGGTACTCAAGTCCTGGGGTGAAAGCGCCGTTCTGCTGCGCCAGCTGGGCCAGGCACGGGCCAGCAGCATCAAGGACTACCTGGTCGACAAGGCCAAGCTGGAAGATGACCGGGTGTACTTCATCGATGCCAACCTGGGGCAGGCCGAGCCTGATGGCCGGGTGATCACCCCGCTGCACCTGGATGCGGAGTAACAAAGAGCGAACTCAAATCCTGTAGGAGCGGGCTTGCCCCGCGATGCGATGTGACTGATGACACGCGATCGCGGGGCAAGCCCGCTCCTACCGAGCCTCGCGACAGCGGCTACAAAGCAAAACCCCGGCACTAGTGCCGGGGCTTCAGGGTTTGTGCTTATTCGGCTTTCAGGCCATCAGCCGACACAGCCTTAACACCTTTGATCTTCTTGGTGATCGCCACCGCCATCTCTTTCTGCGACTCGGTCACCGCCCTGGTGGACGACAGGGAAACCACGCCTTTGTTGGTCTCAACCTCGATGTCAGTGCCCGGAATACCTTTCTCGGTCATCAGGTCTGCCTTGACCTTGGTAGTGATCCAGGTATCGGAGGTCGCTTCTTTTGCCTCGGTCATTTCACCGGCCGCGAGGGTCAGTGGGGCCTGGACAGGCTGTTGGGCGAATGCCGCGTGGGCCAGGGTCAGGCTCAAGGCGGTGGCAGTTGCGGCAGCAATAGCGAACTTCTTCATACGAGACACTCCTGTTTTTCGAAAAGTCTGCGCCTTCAGTCCTGGCAGCAGGGGTATAGAAACTGTAGCAGGGCCTGTGCCAGCTTCACTCCTACCATAAACCTCTTACAAATCAATAAGTTAAGTTGAAACCTAAAATCCTGGGTCATGCATTTTGCAATGCCCGGGCAAAATTCTGCATGCAAGTTGCAAGTCCCCAGGGCCTTTTGCGCAGGCATAAAAAAAGGACCCCGAAGGGTCCTTTTTCAACGCGTCGCGCTTAAACGCCGGATGCCTTGGCGGCAGCCACGTCCTTGATCGACAGCTTGATACGGCCGCGGTTGTCCACGTCCAGTACCAGTACTTCGACTTCCTGACCTTCCTTGAGGATGTCGGTGACTTTCTCGACGCGAGCATCGCTCAGCATGGAGATGTGCACCAGACCGTCCTTGCCCGGCAGGATGTTGACGAAGGCACCGAAGTCAACGATGCGCTCGACCTTGCCGACGTAGATCTTGCCGATCTCGGCTTCTGCAGTGATGCTCAGGACGCGCTGGCGAGCAGCTTCAGCGGCGTCTTTGGTCTCACCGAAGATCTTGATCGAGCCGTCGTCTTCGATATCGATCGAAGCCTTGGTCTCTTCGCAGATGGCACGAATGGTCGCGCCGCCTTTACCGATGACGTCACGGATCTTGTCGGTGTCGATCTTCATGGCGATCATGGTCGGAGCGTTTTCCGACAGCTCGCTACGGGACTGACCGATGATCTGGTTCATCTGACCGAGGATGTTCAGGCGCGCTTCCAGGGCCTGGCCCAGGGCGATTTCCATGATCTCTTCGGTGATGCCGTTGATCTTGATGTCCATCTGCAGCGCGGTAACGCCTTTGGCGGTACCGGCAACCTTGAAGTCCATGTCGCCCAGGTGGTCTTCGTCACCGAGGATGTCGGTCAGGATGGCGAACTTCTCGCCTTCTTTGACCAGACCCATGGCAATACCGGCAACCGGCGCCTTCATCGGTACACCGGCGTCCATCAGGGCCAGGGAAGCACCGCAGACCGAAGCCATGGAGCTGGAGCCGTTGGACTCGGTGATTTCCGATACCACGCGGATGGTGTACGGGAACACGTCAGCGGCTGGCAGCATGGCCTGGACCGAGCGACGGGCCAGACGACCGTGACCGATTTCGCGACGGCCAGCACCGCCCATGCGACCACACTCGCCCACCGAGAACGGCGGGAAGTTGTAGTGCAGCATGAAGGGGTCTTTCTTCTCGCCTTCGAGGGTGTCGAGCAGCTGGGCGTCACGGGCAGTACCCAGGGTCGCAACGACCAGGGCCTGGGTTTCGCCACGGGTGAACAGCGCCGAACCGTGGGTCTTGGGCAGCACGCCGACTTCGATGTTCAGCGGACGTACGGTCTTGGTGTCGCGACCGTCGATACGTGGCTTGCCGTTGACGATGTTTTCGCGAACGGTGCGGTATTCGATTTCGCCGAAGATGTCTTTGACTTCGCCAGCCGATGGCTGGCCTTCTTCGCCGGAGAACTTGGCGACGGCCTGGTCACGCAGCTCACCCAGGCGCGCATAGCGGTCGGCCTTGACGGTGATGGTGTAGCCCTGGGAAACGGCTTCGCCGAACTCGGCGCGGATGGCGTCGAACAGTGCGGTGTTGGCAGCGGCTGGTTTCCAGTCCCAGGTTGGCTTGCCAGCTTCGGCAGCCAGCTCTTTGACCGCCTGAATAACCGCCTGGAATTCGTCGTGGGCGAACAGGACAGCGCCCAGCATCTGGTCTTCGGTCAGCTCTTTGGCTTCCGATTCAACCATCAGAACGGCGTCGGAGGTACCGGCAACGACCATGTCCAGGCTCGAGGCAGCCAGTTGCTCGTAGGTCGGGTTCAGCAGGTAGCCGGTGCTTTCGTGGAAAGCAACACGGGCGGCGCCGATCGGGCCTTCGAACGGAATGCCGGAGATGGCCAGGGCAGCCGAGGTACCGATCATCGCAGCGATGTCCGGATCGGTCTTCTTGCTGGTGGAAACGACGGTGCAGACAACCTGCACTTCGTTCATGAAGCCTTCAGGGAACAGCGGACGGATCGGGCGGTCGATCAGGCGCGAGGTCAGGGTTTCTTTCTCGGAAGGACGGCCTTCACGCTTGAAGAAACCACCAGGGATCTTGCCGGCGGCGTAGGTCTTTTCCTGATAGTGAACGGACAGGGGGAAGAAGCCTTTGCCTGGATCAGCCTGCTTGGCACCGACCACGGTCACCAGTACGGTGACATCGTTGTCGACGGTGACCAGCACGGCGCCGGACGCTTGGCGGGCAATACGGCCCGTCTCGAGGGTAACGGTCGATTGACCGAACTGGAACTTCTTGATTACCGGGTTCACGGTTTCCTACCTTTTTTCAGTGGCTCTGGGGGAACTGGTTCTTGCGAATTCTTGGGCAGAACGGGGAATCGGCCCCATTGACCGTCCAGATAAAACTAGAGGTTGGGAGCCTGCCCTGCCCTTGCGGTAAACCGCTCAGGCGAGACAGACAGCCAACCTCATAGATACGCGCGGCGTGTTCATCGCTTCCGACGCCAGGCATCGAAAGCGAAGAATGCAACACGCCGTGCACACCACTGGCCAGGACGCTATTAGCGACGCAGACCCAGACGACCGATCAGGGCGCTGTAACGAGTGGTGTCTTTGCCTTTCAGGTAGTCCAGCAGCTTACGACGCTGGTTTACCATACGGATCAGGCCACGACGGGAGTGGTGGTCTTTACCGTTGGCCTTGAAGTGGCCTTGCAGTTTGTTGATGTTGGCGGTCAGCAGTGCAACTTGCACTTCCGGGCTACCGGTGTCACCAGCAGCTTGCTGGAATTCGCCAACGATCTTTGCTTTTTCTTCAACGCTGAGTGCCATCTGGCTTCTCCAAATCAAGGGAAACCGAACAAACGGTTTCCAATAGGCCAGGGACAGATCCCTGTATTCATAAAGTGAGGGCTGACCGTGCCTACTAACAGCCATCCTCTTTGCCGCCAGTGCCAGGCCTGGGCCTGACACCGAAGGTTTCGATCATTCCGACCGAATCAGTCGACGCGGCGCAATGCGCCCGTCTTCGCTCACTTCACCGATACCGATGAAGCGACCGTTGTGATCCTGTACCCGCACCATGCCGAACTTCGGCGCGTCGGGGGCCCTTACCGGCTGGCCGTGCAGCCAGTAGAAAGCGCTGTGCTCGGAGAACTGCAGCAGAGGCCAGTCCTGCAGACCGCTGTCGGACGGCATCAGGAAGCGATCGACCGCTTCGTTGCCACCCTCGGCGTGGACCTGCTCGAGTTCCTCGAGGGTCACGGTCTGGGCCAGCTCGAAGGGACCGGCGTGGGTCCGGCGCAGTTCGGCGACATATGCACCACAGCCCAGCAGCTCGCCGATATCCTCGACCAGGGTGCGGATGTAGGTGCCTTTGCTGCAACCGACCGACAGGCGGACCCGGGTGCCTTCGCACTCGAGCAACTCCAAGCGGTTAATAGTAACAGAACGCGCCTCGCGCTCCACTACTTCCCCTGCACGTGCCAGCTTGTACAACGGCTGGCCATCGCGCTTGAGGGCCGAGTACATCGGTGGTATCTGACTGATTTCACCACGAAATTGTGGCAGGACCGCTTCAATTTCGGCGCGACCAACGGTCACTTCGCGAGACTTCAGCACTTCACCTTCGGCGTCGCCGGTGGTGGTGGTCTGCCCCAGTTGCATGACGGTCTCGTAGCCCTTGTCGGAATCGAGCAGGTACTGGGAGAACTTGGTGGCCTCGCCGAAGCACAGTGGCAGTACGCCGCTGGCCAGTGGGTCGAGGCTGCCGGTGTGCCCGGCCTTCTCGGCGTTGAGCAGCCAGCGGACCTTCTGCAGGGCCGCGTTGGAGGTGAACCCCAGCGGCTTGTCGAGCAGGATGATGCCGCTGACGTTGCGACGGATACGTTTGACCTGGGCCACCGCTTACTCCTTGGTGTCCGGGGTATCGGCCGGCTGGTGCTGGCTGTCTTCGGCCACGGCGCGCTCGATCAGGGCCGACAGGTGAGCACCACGGGTGACGCTCTCGTCGTAGTGGAAATGCAGTTGCGGCACGCTGCGCAGTTTCATTTCCTTGCCCAGCTGCATGCGCAGGAAGCCTGCGGCGCTGTTGAGCACTTTCAGGCTCTGCTTGATGTCTTCGCTGCTGTCCTGGCCCATCACGGTGATGTAGACCTTGGCGTGGCCGACATCGCGGCTGACGTCAACGGCAGTGATGGTCACAAGGCCCACGCGTGGGTCCTTGACTTCGCGACGGATCAGCTGGGCCAGCTCGCGCTGCATCTGATCGCCAATGCGTTGGGTACGGCTATATTCTTTTGCCATTTTTGCTACCTGTAACTAAAGCGGCAAACGCCCGACCAGGCTTGAGCCTGACCGGGCGTTGCGTTCAGGGTCGCTGGCGACCGCCTTGCGGCGGGCGTTTCGCGCCTCCCATGCTCGATGCTTAGAGCGTACGAGCCACTTGGACTTTCTCGAAGACTTCGATCTTGTCGCCGACCTTGACGTCGTTGTAGCTCTTCACGCCGATACCGCACTCCATGCCGTTACGCACTTCGGAGGCATCGTCCTTGAAGCGGCGCAGCGATTCCAGCTCGCCTTCGAAGATCACCACGTCCTCGCGCAGTACGCGGATCGGACGGTTGCGGTACACGGTACCCTCGATGACCATACAGCCGGCGATAGCACCGAACTTCGGCGAACGGAACACATCACGCACTTCGGCGACGCCCAGGATGTTCTCGCGAACATCGCTGCCGAGCATGCCGGTCAGGGCTTTCTTGACGTCTTCAATGATGTCGTAGATCACGTTGTAGTAACGCATATCCAGACCTTCCTGCTCGACGATCTTGCGCGCGCCGGCATCGGCACGCACGTTGAAGCCGAACAGTACTGCATTGGAGGCCAGCGCCAGGTTGGCGTCGCTCTCGGTGATACCACCGACGCCGCCACCGATCACGCGAACCTGTACTTCGTCGTTGCCCAGGCTGCCCAGGGAGCCCTGCAAGGCCTCGAGGGAACCACGCACATCGGTCTTGAGGACGATGTTGAGGGTCTTCTTCTCTTCCTGGCCCATGCTCTCGAAGATGTTCTCGAGCTTGCCGGCATGTGCACGAGCCAGTTTGACTTCACGGAACTTGCCTTGGCGGAACAGCGCAACTTCACGGGCTTTCTTCTCGTCAGCCACTACCGACAGCTCGTCACCGGCGTCGGGGGTGCCGTCCAGGCCGAGGATCTCGACCGGGATCGACGGACCGGCTTCCTTAACAGGCTTGCCGTTTTCGTCGAGCATGGCACGTACACGGCCGTAGTTCGAACCGCACAGGACCATGTCGCCCTGACGCAGGGTACCGTCCTGGACCAGCACGGTGGCTACCGGGCCACGGCCCTTGTCCAGACGCGACTCGACCACTACGCCACGGCCTGGGGCCGATGGAGTGGCCTTGAGCTCGAGGATCTCGGCCTGCAGCAGAACCGCTTCGAGCAGTTCGTCGACGCCGGTACCCATCTTCGCCGATACCTTGACGAATGGCGTGTCTCCACCCCAGTCCTCGGAAGTGACGCCTTCGACGGACAGCTCGTTACGGATGCGATCGATATCAGCGCCTGGCTTGTCGATCTTGTTCACCGCGACAACCAGTGGAACGCCGGCAGCCTTGGCATGCTGGACCGCTTCACGGGTTTGTGGCATCACGCCGTCGTCCGCCGCGACCACCAGGATCACGATGTCGGTGGCCTTGGCACCACGGGCACGCATGGCGGTAAACGCGGCGTGGCCAGGGGTGTCGAGGAAGGTGACCATGCCGCGGTCGGTTTCCACGTGGTAGGCACCGATGTGCTGGGTAATACCACCGGCTTCGCCAGCGGCAACCTTGGCACGACGGATGTAGTCGAGCAGCGAGGTCTTACCGTGGTCAACGTGGCCCATTACGGTCACGACCGGCGCACGGGTCTCGGTCTCGCCTTCAAACTTCAGCGATTCGGCCAGGGAGTCTTCCAGGGCGGTGTCGCTGATCAGGGTGACCTTGTGGCCCAGCTCTTCGGCGACCAGCTGAGCGGTCTCCTGGTCGAGCACCTGGTTGATGGTCACCGGAGTGCCCAGCTTGAACATGAACTTGACGACTTCAGCCGCCTTGACCGACATCTGGTTGGCCAGGTCGGAAACGGTGATGGTCTCGCCGATCTGCACGTCGCGGATAACCGGACCGGTCGGGTTCTGGAAACCATGGACGTTGCGCTTCTTCGGCTTGCCCTTGCCACGACCGCCACGACGGAAGCCATCGCTTTCCTCGTCGGTGGTACGTGGAGCGGCACGCGGGGTCGGCGCCTTTTCCTTTTCCTTGACCTTGACCGACACGCGCGGCGCTTCGTTGCGGCGCTCGCCGCCACGACGCTCTTCGTCACGCGCCTTGTCGTTGCGACGCACGTCGTCCTTCTTGCGCTCGGCAACCGGTGCCGGGGCGGCGTCGGCCACCTCGATCACTGGCGCAGGCGCAGGCGCTGCCGGAGCGGCAGGCGCAGGTGCGGCAGCGGCTGCAGGTGCAGCGGCTGGCTGGCGACGGGCTTCTTCCTCGGCACGCTGACGTGCTTCGGCCTCGGCCTTTTCACGCACAGCGTTTTCCGCTGCACGGCGCTCTTCCAGCTCGCGCTTCTGCTCGGCCTGGATTTCTTCCGGGCTGCGCTGAACGAATACTTTCTTCTTGCGTACTTCTACGCTGATGCTCTTGCTGCCGGCGACACGCAGGGTGCTGGTGGTCTTGCGCTGCAAGGTAATCTTGCGCGGTTCTTCCACCTTAGCCTTGTGGCTGCTCTTCAAATGAGCCAGCAACGCCTGCTTCTCATTGTCGGTCACTACCTGACCGGCGTCGGTGTGCGGCAGACCTGCCTCACGCATCTGCTGCAGCAGGCGCTCTACCGGTGCAGCGACCTCTTGGGCCAATTCTTTCACCGTGACTTGCGTCATGCACTTCTCTCCTCAGGCCGCGCCTAATTACTCGAACCAGTGGGCTCGGGCGGCCATGATCAACTTGCCGGCACGCTCTTCGTCGATGCCGTCGATGTCGAGCAGGTCGTCAATCGACTGCTCGGCCAGGTCTTCGCGGGTAACTACGCCGCGCACCGCCAGTTCCATCGCCAGATCCTTGTCCATACCCTCGAGCGAGAGCAGGTCTTCGGCCGGATGGGCGTCTGCCAGCTTTTCCTCAGTAGCGATGGCTTTGGTCAACAGGCGATCCTTGGCACGAGCACGAAGCTCGTTGACGATGTCTTCGTCAAAGCCGTCGATGTTGAGCATCTCTTCCAGCGGTACGTAGGCAATCTCTTCCAGGCTGGTGAAGCCTTCATCGACCAGCACCTGAGCCAGCTCTTCGTCGACTTCCAGCTCGTCGATGAAGTTGCGCAGGATGTCACCGGTTTCAGCTTGCTGCTTGGCCTGGATGTCCGATTCGGTCATCACGTTCAGGGTCCAGCCGGTCAACTGGCTGGCCAGGCGCACGTTCTGGCCGCCACGGCCGATCGCCTGGGCCAGGTTGTCGGCGCCGACGGCGATATCCATGGCATGGGCGTCTTCATCAACGATGATCGCCGCGACTTCAGCCGGCGACATGGCGTTGATGACGAACTGCGCCGGGTTGTCGTCCCACAGGACGATATCCACACGCTCGCCACCCAGTTCACCCGATACGGCCTGGACACGCGAACCGCGCATGCCGATGCAGGCGCCTTGTGGATCGATGCGCTTGTCCTTGGAACGTACGGCGATTTTGGCGCGCGAACCCGGATCACGGGACGCGGCCATCACTTCGATCAGGCCCTCGGCGATTTCCGGCACTTCGATACGGAACAGTTCGATCAGCATCTGTGGTGCGGTACGCGACAGGATCAGCTGCGGGCCACGGTTCTCGGTACGGATTTCCTTGAGCAGGGCACGCAGGCGCACACCGACGCGGAAAGTCTCGCGGGAGATGATGTCTTCGCGGGCCAGCAGCGCTTCGGCGTTGTTGCCCAGGTCGACGATGACGTTGTCACGGGTGACCTTCTTGACGGTACCGGAGATGATCTCGCCCAGACGCTCGCGATAGGCGTCCACCACTTGGGCGCGCTCGGCTTCACGGACCTTCTGGACGATGACCTGCTTGGCGGTCTGCGCGGCGATGCGGCCGAACTCGATCGATTCGATCTTCTCTTCGATGACGTCGCCGACCTTGGCATCAGGATGGGTGTCCTGGATCTTGGCCAGCCAGGTTTCGATTGCCGGATCGTCCAGATCCGCTTCGTCGACGACCGTCCAGCGACGGAAGGTTTCGTAGCTACCGGTGTGGCGGTTGATTTCCACACGCAGGTCGACTTCGTCGTCAAAACGTTTTTTGGTTGCAGTGGCCAGTGCCACTTCCAGCGCTTCAAAAATCACGCCGGCCGGTACACCCTTTTCGTTGGATACCGATTCAACAACCAGCAGTACTTCTTTGCTCATCGTACGCCTCGCCTTTCGCAAGCCATTGGATCCGCGCGGTCCGCCGGACCCGGCACGTCTCAGTCAAAACTGGGAATAATGTTGGCCTTGTCGATCGAATCGATCGGCAACAGGAACTCGTGGTTGTCGACCTGGACAATCACGTCCTGCTCCTCCACACCGCGGAGAAGGCCTTGAAAGTTACGACGACCTTCAAAGGGCGTACGCAGCTTGATCTTCACTTGTTCGCCGGCATGCGAAGCAAACTGTTCCAAAGTGAACAGTGGGCGATCCATGCCAGGAGAGGACACTTCAAGGGTGTACTCGGAACTGATCGGATCTTCGACATCGAGGACCGCACTGGCCTGGTGACTGACGATTGCGCAGTCATCAACCAGGATGCCATCTTCTTTATCGATGTAGATTCGCAGTACCGAATGCTTGCCCTGAGAGATGAATTCGATCCCCCAGCATTGATAGCCAAGAGCCTCGACCACCGGGGCCAACAAGGCCTGCAACTGTTCTAGCTTGCTCGACACCTGAACCCCCTCGTGCATGCTGTGCAAATAAAAAATGGGCAAAGCGCCCATCCCTGATACGTCGTTGAATACCGACGCTATGACTGTTCAGCCAAGAAAAAGCCCCTGCAAAAGGGGCTCCGCTGAAACTGGTTGCGGGGGCTGGATTTGAACCAACGACCTTCGGGTTATGAGCCCGACGAGCTACCAGACTGCTCCACCCCGCGACAAAGCTGGGGCGAAAGTATACGACCGAACCCCAAGAGGGGTCAATCTAACCTCCACCTACAAGAAAGCCCGCTGTAGCGGGCTGTCTTGTTTCAATTGGTACCGAGAAGGGGACTCGAACCCCTACACCCTATGGGCACAACCACCTCAAGGTTGCGTGTCTACCAATTCCACCACCTCGGCAATACTACTTTGAAACCCGTTACTTCTGCTCTTGAGCGGGAGGAACATCGCCAGTCTTAGTGGCTTCGCTCTTCTGCTCCTGGAGCACCGGTACATCATCTGTTGCCGGTTTTTGCTGCTTCACTTCCAGTACTGCTGGATCTGGCAACCCTACTTGAGTCAGCTCGTGAGCTTTCTCCTTAGCAAAGTATCCTAACCCAAGAGCAGTTAAGAAGAAAGAGGCAGCTAGTATAGCAGTAAACTTACTCAGAAAGGTAGCAGAACCTTGGCTTCCGAACACAGTATTTGAAGCACCTGCGCCGAAAGATGCACCCGCTTCCGCACCTTTACCCTGTTGCAGCAACACCAGCACTACCAAACCCAGTGCGCCCAACAGATGAAACACAACAATCACTGTTTCCAGCATTTTTCAGTTTCCTGCGGCGCGACAAATTGCACCGAATTCGTCTGCGTTCAAGGAAGCCCCACCAATCAGGCCTCCATCGATATCCGGCATGCCGAACAGTTCAGCCGCATTGGCCGCCTTCACGCTGCCGCCGTATAGAAGCTGCACATTTTCTGCAACTTCAGCATCCTCTGCCGCCAGCTGTGCGCGGATGGCTGCATGCACATCCTGCGCTTGCTGTGGCGTGGCCGTCAGACCTGTACCGATGGCCCAGACAGGCTCATAGGCAATCACCGCTTTGGCGAAGGCTTGCACACCGAATGCTTCGATGATGCTGCCCAGCTGACGCCCGACAATCTCAAGCGTTTTACCCGCTTCGCGCTCCTCGAGGGTTTCCCCTACGCAGAGTACCGGCTTCAAACCGCAAGCCTGTGCCGCAGCGAACTTGCGATTGAGGACTTCGTCGTTCTCGCCAATGATCTGGCGGCGCTCCGAGTGCCCAATCAGTACCAGCTCGCAACCTGCCTCAGCCAGCTGACTCGGTGCAATCTCACCGGTCAGTGCGCCTTGCTCAGGCTGTACCGCAGAATTCTGAGCGCCAACAGCGATCGACTTCCCTTGCACCCCATCAATCACCTGATTGATGTACAGCGAGGGTGGAAACACCGCGACCTCAACACCGCTCGGCAAGGCTTGATTGCTCAAGTCCTTGATCAGCTCAGCGACGCTGGCGCGGGTACCGTGCATCTTCCAGTTACCAGCTACCATAGGGCGACGCATGCTGTACCTCGTCGGTCAAAGTGGGCGCAGATGTTACCCAACCCGATCACTGCTGGCAAGCATATTTCAAACGCAAACTTCACTTACCAGTTTGGCCAGCGCTTCGGCATGCGCACGCACCTGGTTTTCGTCATCGCCTTCGACCATGACACGCACCAGAGGCTCTGTTCCGGACTTGCGCAGCAACACGCGACCGCGACCGGCCATTTCCTCGGTGACCCGGGCACTGGCTTCCTTGACGGCCGGATGTTCCAGCGGATCGACCTTGCTGGCACCGAAGCGCACATTGATCAGCACCTGTGGGCACTTGCGCAGGGTCTGGCGGGCCTGGGCCAGGGTTTCGCCACGACGCTTGAGGGCCATCAGCACCTGCAGCGCGGCGATGATCGCATCGCCCGTGGTGGTGTGGTTGCAGCACACGACGTGCCCGGAGTTCTCGCCACCGATCACCCAGTCGCGCTCCAGCAGCTCGGCCATCACGTAGCGGTCACCGACCTTGGCCCGCACGAACGGAATATCGAGGTCCTTCAGGGCCAGTTCCAGACCCAGGTTGCTCATCAGGGTGCCGACTACGCCGCCTTGCAGCTTGTTCCGGTCCTTCAGGTCACGGGCGATGATGTACAGCAACTCGTCACCGTCGACGATGGCGCCGGTGTGATCGACCATCAGTACGCGGTCGCCGTCGCCGTCGAAGGCAATGCCGAGGTCGGCATGACCGACCAGCACCGCAGCCTGCAGCGATTCGATATGGGTCGAACCGCAGTTTTCATTGATGTTCAGGCCATCCGGCTGAGCCGACAGCACCGTAACCTCGGCGCCCAGCTCGCGGAACACGCTTGGCGCCACCTTGTAGGTCGCACCGTGGGCGCAATCGATCACCAGCTTGAGGCCGGCAAAATCGGTACTGGTCGGCACGCTGCTCTTGCAGAACTCGATGTAGCGACCGGCCGCATCGTTGATGCGCGAGACCTTGCCCAGCTTGCTCGACTCGACCACGGTCATGGGCTGATCGAGCAGCTCCTCGATCATCAGCTCCACCTCGTCAGGCAGCTTGGTGCCCTGGCCGGAGAAGAACTTGATGCCGTTGTCGTCGTGAGGGTTGTGCGAGGCACTGATGACGATGCCCGCTTCGGCATGGAAGGTGCGGGTCAGGTAGGCGATGGCCGGCGTCGGCATCGGCCCCAGCAGCATCACGTCGGCACCTGCGGCGGACAGGCCGGCCTCCAGGGCCGATTCGAACATGTACCCGGAAATGCGGGTGTCCTTGCCTACCAGCACCCGGCAGGCGCCCATCTTGCGGAAGGCCATGCCCGCTGCCCAGCCGAGCTTGAGCATGAAGTCGGGGGTGATGGGGTATACGCCAACGCGGCCGCGGATACCGTCGGTACCAAAGTATTTTCTGCTCATAGGGGCTCCATCACTTATTATTCGGCGGCTTGAACCGCAGCAATCATCCGCACTACATCGGCGGTTTCGGCGACGTCATGAACGCGCAATATGCTCGCGCCCTTGCTCATCGCCAGGGCAGCCAGTGCCAGGCTGCCATAAAGACGTTGGTCGACCGGGCGGTCCAGGGTCTGCCCGACCATGCTCTTGCGCGACACCCCTACCAGCAATGGACGCCCCAGGCGATAGAGGTCCTCCATGTGCTTGAACAGGCTGAGGTTGTGCGCCAGGTTCTTGGCAAAGCCGAAGCCCGGATCGAGGATGATCCGTTCGGCGTCGATACCCACCGCCGCACACGCCGCCATCCGTTGTTCAAGATAGCTCGCCACCTCAAGGGTGACATTGTCGTAATGCGGGTCGTCCTGCATGTTGCCCGGCTCACCGCGCATGTGCATCAGGCACACCGGCAAACCGGTCGCCGCCGCAGCATCCAGGGCGCCATCACGACTGAGCGAGCGGACATCATTGATCAGCCCGGCGCCAAGCCTGGCCGACTCGCGAATAACCGCCGGTGTCGAGGTATCGACCGAAATGACGACATCCAGTTCCCGATTGATCGCTTCGACCATGGGCGCGACCCGCTCGAGCTCCTCGAGCGCGGAGACCGCCCTGGCGCCAGGTCGAGTGGACTCGCCACCGATATCGATCAGGGTAGCGCCGGCCGCGACCATCGCCTCGGCGTGGCGCAGTGCAGCATCACGCTGATTGAAGCGACCGCCATCGGAGAAGGAATCGGGGGTGATATTGAGAATACCCATGACATGGGTACGGGACAAATCAAGAACCCGGTTGCCGCAAGGCAACCGGGTCGGGTACTGCTGTGAGGTCATAGAAGCCCTTAGATTTGCGCCGCCGGGCCGCCGATCGGCGATTCCGGACGATCACCCTGCTGCGCAGTGGTGCTGCCCGATCCACCTTCCCAGTCACGCGGCTCGCGTGGAGTGCGACCGGCCATGATGTCGTCGATCTGCTCGGCATCGATGGTCTCGTACTTCATCAGCGCATCGGCCATGGCGTCGAGTTTGTCGCGGTTATCGGTAAGGATCTGCTTGGCAGTGGCGTAGCACTGGTCGATGATGCTGCGCACCTCGGAGTCGATCAGCTTGGCCGTTTCGCCGGAGACACTGGCGTGCTGACTGCCGGCACTGCGACCCAGGAACACTTCGCCCTCTTCCTCGGCGTACATCAAAGGACCGAGTTTTTCCGACAGGCCCCACTTGGTGACCATGTTCCGGGCAATCTGGCTGGCGCGCATGATGTCGTTGGAGGCACCGGTGGTCACGCCATCGAAGCCCAGGGTCATTTCCTCGGCGATACGGCCGCCGTACAGCGAGCAGATCTGGCTGATCAGCGCGCGCTTGGACAGGCTGTAACGATCTTCTTCAGGCAGGAACATGGTGACACCCAGGGCACGACCACGGGGAATGATCGATACCTTGTAGACCGGATCGTGCTCAGGCACGACACGACCGACGATGGCATGACCCGCTTCGTGATAGGCGGTGTTCTGCTTCTCTTTCTCGGACATGACCATGGTCTTGCGCTCGGCGCCCATCATGATCTTGTCTTTGGCCAGTTCGAATTCCTTCATCTCGACCGTACGCTTGCCACCACGGGCCGCGAACAGCGAAGCCTCGTTGACCAGGTTGGCGAGGTCCGCACCGGAGAAGCCCGGGGTACCACGGGCAATGACCGCCGGGTTGACGTTCTCGCCGATCGGCACCTTGCGCATGTGCACCTTGAGGATCTGCTCACGACCACGGATATCCGGCAGGCCAACTACCACCTGGCGGTCGAAACGACCGGGACGCAGCAGCGCCGGGTCGAGCACGTCCGGACGGTTGGTCGCGGCGATGACGATGATGCCATCGTTCATTTCAAAGCCGTCCATCTCCACCAGCAACTGGTTGAGGGTCTGCTCGCGCTCGTCGTGACCGCCGCCCATGCCGGCACCACGATGGCGACCGACGGCATCGATCTCGTCGATGAAGATGATGCAGGGTGCGTGTTTCTTGGCCTGTTCGAACATGTCGCGAACACGGCTGGCACCGACGCCGACGAACATTTCGACGAAGTCGGAACCGGAGATGGTGAAGAACGGCACCTTGGCTTCGCCGGCAATGGCCTTGGCCAGCAGGGTCTTACCGGTACCGGGCGGGCCGACCATCAGCACGCCACGTGGAATACGGCCGCCCAGGCGCTGGAACTTGCCCGGATCGCGCAGGAACTCGACCAGCTCGCCCACTTCTTCCTTGGCTTCGTCGCAACCTGCGACGTCGGCCAGGGTGGTCTTGACCTGGTCTTCGGACAGCAGGCGCGCCTTGCTCTTGCCGAAGCTCATCGGCCCGCCCTTGCCACCGGCACCACCTTGCATCTGGCGCATGAAGAACATGAACACGGCGATGATGACCAGGATCGGGAAGCTGGCAACCAGCAACTGGGTCCAGATCGACTGCTGCTCAGGCTGCTTGCCTTCGACCACGACGTGGTTGTCGACCAGGTCGCCGATCAGCCCGTTGTCCTGGATGGCCGGACGGATGGTCTTGAAGCTGTCGCCATCGGTGCGCTTGCCGGTGATGACATAGCCGTCGACCGCTACGCGCTCGACCTTGCCATCCTTGACCTGCTGAATGAAGTCGGAATAGTTGAGGGTCTGCGGCTCATTCGGGCTGGAGAAGTTGTTCATCACTGTCACCAGGACAGCCGCGATGATCAACCACAGGATCAAGTTCTTTGCCATGTCGTTCAATTAACTACCCTCTGAAGCCGGCTGACGGCGCAGCCGTGCCTCGCATGATATTCACCGGCTTAACTTACTACATAACCTACACATCTGCAGGCGCCGTCTGTAACCCTTTGTGAAACCTAGACTACACGATGTTCATCCAGGTCAGGCAGGATTGCCGATTGGAAAAAACTATCGGACACCCTGGAAGCCGCCGGCCTGACGCCTCACTCGCCGCGATAACCCCTCGCCAGCAAGTACTGTTCGCGGGAACTGTCCCGTGAAGAGTCAGGTTTGAACATCTGGACCTTGTCGAATTTCTGACGAGCGTCCTTCAGATAAACATCAAACCCTTCGCCCTGGAAGATCTTGATCAGGAAATCACCGCCCGGCTTGAGTACCCGGGTGGCCAGATCGAGCGCCAGTTCGCACAGGAACATGGCTTTGGGGATATCCACGGCAGGCGTTCCACTCATATTGGGGGCCATGTCGGAAATCACAAGGTCTACGTGCGAATTACCTACCGCCTCGAGGATCTGCGCCAGCACTGCGTCCTGGGTAAAGTCACCCTGGATGAAGGTAACGTCGGGAATGCTGTCCATTTCCAGGATGTCCGAGGCGATCAGGCGGCCCTGACCGCCGATCAGACGACTGGTCACCTGCGACCAGCCACCCGGGGCCGCGCCGAGGTCGACGACGCTCATGCCAGGGCGGATCAGCTTGTATTTTTCCTGGACTTCCAGAAGCTTGTAGCTCGCACGCGAGCGGTAACCGTCCTTCTGTGCCTGCTTCACATAGGGATCGCTGACATGTCTTTCCAGCCACTTTTTGCTTGTCTTGGAGCGTGCCATGGGGTGCCTCGATGATAAGGGTCGTGATTTGTTGGGCGGATCCACGGGCCCTCGGGTAAAATGGCCGCCATTTTTACAGAATCCAGACGAAAGGGTCAGATTATGCCGCTCAATAACGAGCAGAAGAAACAATTCAAATCCATTGGTCACGACCTGAAGCCGGTCCTGATGGTGGCAGGCAACGGCCTGACCGAAGGCGTGCTCGCGGAGCTCGAGCGCGCACTGGTTGATCATGAACTGATCAAGGTGCAGGTCAAACTCGAAGATCGCGACGATCGTCGCGCAGTCATGGACGAATTGGCCAAGGTCGGCCGGGCCGAGCAGGTGCAGATCATCGGCAAGATGGTGCTGCTGTACCGCAAGAACCCGCAGCCGAACAAGCAACTGTCCAACATCCACCGCTACAAGTAACGGTGACTCCGGTCAGCGGCGCGGCTCGCGCGCCCTGGTCGGGACTGGCTGGGCTGCCAGTACGATACCGCTGATCCCCAGGATCACGAAGCAGAACATCTGCCAACGCTCTCCCACGGAAATGCCGTAGCGCAGGGTGTAGTAGCCGACGCAGGCGGTGAAACCCACCAGCAGCATCTGGCCGCTGAAGCTCCGCCACCAGGCCGCCGTCCCCTGCAACCTTGCCAGGACCGCCAGCTGGGTCAGCAGGCCGACTGCCGCCACGCCGATCAACCAGCGGTCGATCTGCACGGCAACGTCCTGCACCAGCAGCGGCGCCAGGCCACTGACCTTGAGCGCCGGCACCAACCCCACGTGAAACACCCACAGGCCGCCGACCCAGAAGACCTGGGCCAGCTGCCAGAGGATCCCTTCGAGGGTTGGCGCCCGCAGGCGCCGGTCAGATGTGCTTGACTTCGACAATCTCGTACTCGACGGTGCCACTTGGCGTCTTGACGACGACGGTGTCACCTTCTTCCTTGCCGATGATGGCACGGGCAATCGGCGCACTGGCCGAGAGCTTGCCCTTCTTGATGTCAGCCTCGTCCTCGCCAACGATCTGGTAAGTCACCTGATCGCCGGTCTCGGTGTTCTCCAGGTCCACGGTGGTACCGAAGATGACCTTGCCGGTGTGGGCAATGGTGGTCACGTCGATCACGACCGAGTTCTGCAGACGGCCTTCGATATCGCGGATACGCGCCTCGACCATGCCCTGCTCCTCGCGGGCGGCATGGTATTCGGCGTTTTCCTTGAGATCGCCCAGCTCGCGGGCTTCACCGATCGCCTGGCTCAGGCGCGGACGCTCGGTCTTGCTCAGGAAAAGGTGCTCTTCCTCCAGGGCGCGAGCGCCCTGGACGGTCATCGGGTACTTGGTAATGCTCATGCTTTGAGTCCTGCATGCAGATCCTGCAAGCGACGAACGGTCTTTTCAGGGCCGAATTTCAGCGCTTCACAGATGGCTTCACCGGCCGCAATGGTGGTGGTGCAGTAGATCTTGTGCTGCAACGCATTGCGACGAATCGAGTAGGAGTCAGCGATCGACTGACGACCTTCGGTGGTGTTGATGATCAGCGACACTTCGTCGTTCTTGATCATGTCGACCACGTGCGGACGACCTTCGGTCACCTTGTTCACGCGACGCACTTTCAGGCCAGCCGCTTCGATGACCTTGGCGGTACCGACGGTGGCGACCACTTCGAAGCCCAGGGCGATCAGGTCGCGAGCAACGCCAGCCACTTGTGGCTTGTCGTCGTCACGCACGCTGATGAACGCAGTACCGCCGGTCGGCAGCACTTCGCTGGCACCCATCTGGGCCTTGGCGAAGGCTTCACCGAAGCTGTCGCCCACGCCCATGACTTCACCGGTGGATTTCATCTCAGGGCCGAGGATCGGGTCAACACCCGGGAACTTGGCGAACGGGAAGACGGCTTCCTTGACGCTGTAGAAGTTCGGGATGATTTCCTTGGTGAAGCCCAGCTCTTTCAAGGTCTTGCCGGCCATGACACGGGCCGCGATCATCGCCAGGGAGGTGCCGATGCACTTGGAGACGAACGGTACGGTACGCGAGGCGCGCGGGTTGACTTCGATCACGTAGATCTTGTCGCCCTGCAGGGCCAGCTGCACGTTCATCAGGCCGACAACGCCCAGCTCCAGGGCCATTTTCTTGACCTGGTCGCGGACTTCGTCCTGCACGTGGGCCGGCAGCGAGTACGGTGGCAGCGAGCACGCCGAGTCACCGGAGTGAACACCGGCCTGTTCGATGTGCTGCATGATCGCGCCGATCACCACGTCGGTGCCATCGCAGACCGCATCCACGTCCATCTCGATGGCGCAGTTGAGGAAGTGGTCGAGCAGTACCGGGCTGTCGTTGGACACTTGTACCGCTTCACGCAGGTAGCGCTTGAGCTCGTCCAGCTCGTAGACGATCTCCATGGCGCGGCCGCCCAGTACGTAGGACGGGCGAACCACCAGCGGGTAGCCGATGCTGCCGGCGGCGCGGATGGCTTCGTCTTCGCTGCGCACGGTAGCGTTTGGCGGCTGCAGCAGGTTCAGGCGCTGGACCATCTGCTGGAAGCGCTCGCGGTCTTCGGCGCGGTCGATGGCGTCAGGGCTGGTACCGATGATCGGTACGCCGGCTTCTTCCAGGGCACGAGCCAGCTTCAGCGGGGTCTGGCCACCGTAGTGGACGATCACGCCCTTCGGCTTCTCGACGCGTACCACTTCCAGCACGTCTTCCAGGGTCAGCGGCTCGAAGTACAGGCGGTCGGAGGTATCGTAGTCGGTGGAGACGGTTTCCGGGTTGCAGTTGACCATGATGGTCTCGTAACCGTCTTCACGCAGGGCCAGTGCCGCATGTACGCAGCAATAGTCGAACTCGATGCCCTGGCCGATACGGTTAGGACCGCCACCCAGGATCATGATCTTGTCGCGGGTCGACGGGTTGGCCTCGCACTCTTCCTCGTAGGTGGAGTACAGGTAGGCGGTGTCGGTGGCGAACTCGGCGGCGCAGGTGTCGACGCGCTTGTAGACCGGGAACACTTCCAGCTTGTGGCGGTGACGACGCAGGTTCTTGTCGGTGATGCCCAGCAGCTTGGCCAGACGCTGGTCGGAGAAGCCCTTGCGCTTCAGACGCAGCATCATGCCCTTGTCGATGGCGGACAGGGCCAGGGTCTTGACCTTCTCTTCTTCCTTGATCAGGTCTTCCATCTGCACCAGGAACCAGTGGTCGATACCGGTCAGGGCGAAGATTTCGTCGCAGGTCATGCCCGAGCGCATGGCGTCGGCCACGTACCAGATGCGCTCGGCGCCCGGTACGGTCAGCTCGCGCTTGAGGATGCTGGCAGCGTCAGGGCTGGCCAGGTCGACTTTCGGGTCCAGGCCGCAAACACCGACTTCCAGGCCGCGCAGGGCTTTCTGCAGCGACTCCTGGAAGGTCCGGCCGATGGCCATGACTTCACCCACGGATTTCATCTGGGTGGTCAGGCGGGCGTCGGCTTTCGGGAATTTCTCGAAGGCGAAGCGTGGCAGCTTGGTGACGACGTAGTCGATCGACGGCTCGAAGGACGCCGGGGTGCGACCGCCGGTGATGTCGTTCTGCAGCTCGTCCAGGGTGTAGCCGACAGCCAGCTTGGCGGCGATCTTGGCGATCGGGAAGCCGGTAGCCTTCGACGCCAGGGCCGAGGAACGGGAAACCCGCGGGTTCATTTCGATCACGACCATGCGGCCGGTGTTCGGGCAGATACCGAACTGCACGTTGGAACCGCCGGTCTCGACACCGATTTCACGCAGCACCGCCAGGGAGGCGTTGCGCATGATCTGGTATTCCTTGTCGGTCAGGGTCTGCGCAGGAGCGACAGTGATCGAGTCGCCGGTGTGCACGCCCATCGGGTCGAAGTTTTCAATCGAGCAGACGATGATGCAGTTGTCCTTTTTGTCGCGGACCACTTCCATCTCGTACTCTTTCCAACCGATCAGCGATTCGTCGATCAGCAGTTCCTTGGTCGGCGACAGGTCCAGACCACGGGCGCAGATTTCTTCGAATTCTTCACGGTTGTAGGCGATACCGCCACCGGTGCCGCCCATGGTGAAGGACGGACGGATGATGCACGGGAAGCCCAGGCGCTCGAGGACGGCGTTGGCTTCTTCCATGCTGTGGGCGATACCGGAGCGCGGGCACTCCAGACCAATGTCCTTCATCGCCTTGTCAAAGCGCGAACGGTCTTCGGCCTTGTCGATGGTGTCGGCGTTGGCACCGATCATTTCCACGCCGAACTTTTCCAGGACGCCTTCGCGCTCCAGGTCCAGGGCGCAGTTCAGGGCAGTCTGGCCACCCATGGTCGGCAGCAGCGCGTCAGGACGCTCTTTCTCGATGATCTTGGCCACCGATTGCCACTTGATCGGCTCGATGTAGGTGGCGTCGGCCATGGCCGGGTCGGTCATGATGGTGGCCGGGTTGGAGTTCACCAGGATGACGCGGAAACCTTCCTCGCGCAGGGCTTTGCACGCCTGGGCGCCGGAGTAGTCGAATTCGCAGGCCTGGCCGATCACGATCGGGCCAGCGCCGAGAATCAGGATGCTTTTAATGTCTGTACGTTTTGGCATGGGTTGTCACTCAATTCCGCAGGTCAGTCGGCAAGCCGCATTGAACAATCGTGGGGGCGGCACCTGAACGCGGCTTGCACCGGTCCAGGGCCTTCTCGCCAGGTGCTCAGCGGCGCTTGGCCATGGCATCGATGAAACGGTCGAACAGTGGCGCGACGTCGGTCGGGCCCGGGCTGGCTTCAGGGTGGCCCTGGAAGCTGAAGGCGCTCTTGTCGGTGCGCTCGATGCCCTGCAGGGTACCGTCGAACAGCGACTTGTGGATGGCGCGCACGTTACCCGGCAGGGTCGCTTCGTCAACCGCAAAGCCGTGGTTCTGGCTGGTGATCATCACAACGCCGGTATCCAGGTCCTGGACCGGGTGGTTGGCGCCGTGGTGGCCATGACCCATCTTCACGGTCTTGGCACCGGAGGCCAGGGCCAGCAGCTGGTGACCCAGGCAGATACCGAACACCGGGATCTCGGTTTCGAGGATGTCCTTGATCGCCTGGATCGCGTAGTCGCATGGCTCCGGATCGCCAGGGCCGTTGGACAGGAACACGCCATCGGGGTTGAGCGCCAGGACTTCGCTGGCCGGGGTTTGCGCCGGCACCACGGTCAGGCGGCAGCCGCGGGCAACCAGCATGCGCAGGATGTTCAGCTTGACGCCGAAGTCGTAGGCAACCACGTGGTAAGGCAGCTGGGCGGCGTCGATGGTCGCGTGGCTGTCGGTCTTCAGCTCCCAGACGCTGGAGTTCCACTCGTAGCTGTTCTTGGTGCTGACGACCTTCGCCAGGTCCATGCCCTTCAGGCCAGGGAAACCGCGAGCGGCGGCGATTGCTGCTTCTTCGCTGATGTTGTCGCCAGCCAGGATGCAACCGTTCTGCGCGCCCTTCTCACGCAGGATGCGCGTCAGGCGACGGGTGTCGATACCGGCGATCGCCACCACGTTGTTGGCCTTGAGGTAATCAGGCAGGGACTGCTTGTTACGCCAGTTGCTCGCAATCAGGGGCAGATCGCGAATCACCAGGCCGGCCGACCAGACGCGGTCGGATTCGGCATCTTCCGGGGTGGTGCCGGTGTTGCCGATGTGCGGGTAAGTCAGGGTAACGATTTGCTGCGCATAGGAAGGGTCAGTCAGGATTTCCTGATAGCCGGTCATTGCGGTGTTGAACACCACCTCACCAACGGTCTGACCGTCGGCTCCAATGGCTTCACCGCGAAAAATGCTGCCATCGGCAAGGGCGAGTATGGCTGGCTTAGTCAAGAAGACCTCCCGTAAATCAAGCCTGAAGGGGCGATCGCAGGTTGCAAAAAAGCGGAATGACGTATAGACACGTCACCCCGCTTTCTTCGTCGAATTATCTGCGCGCTTTTAGTGGACACACTAAAGCTGTAGCTTACAGAAAAACGCTTTTTTGGTCTACCACTGATGTGCCTGAAAGGCGCAGGAATGCGACAGAGCGCATGGGGAGGGCTCTGTGGGAGCGGGCTTGCCCCGCGATTGCGATGTGCCTGGTACACCGCAATCGCGGGGCAAGCCCGCCCCCACAGGGGTGTTGCAATCAACGCAGGTCGAGCACGTCCTGCATGTCGTACAGGCCAGGCTCGCGCCCGTCCAGCCACAGCGCGGCACGCACCGCACCCTTGGCGAAGGTCATGCGACTGGAGGCCTTGTGGGTAATCTCCAGGCGCTCGCCCTCGGCGGCAAACAGCACGGTGTGATCACCGACCACATCGCCGGCACGCACGGTGGCGAAACCGATGGTCTGACGATCACGCGCACCGGTCTGGCCTTCGCGACCGTAGACCGCCACTTCCTCCAGGTCGCGACCCAGCGCATTGGCAACCACCTCACCCATGCGCAGTGCGGTACCCGACGGCGCATCGACCTTGTGCCGATGGTGGGCCTCGATGATCTCGATGTCCACGTCATCGCCAAGCACCCGCGCCGCCATGTCCAGCAGCTTCAGGCTGAGGTTGACGCCGACGCTGAAGTTGGCGGCGAAGACGATCGGGATTTCCTTGCCCGCCTCGACCAGCAGTTGCTTCTCTTCAACACTGAAACCCGTGGTGCCGATAACCATGGCCTTGCCCGCCTTGCGGCAGAACGCCAGGTTCTTCAGGGTCACCGAAGGGTGGGTGAAGTCGATCAGCACGTCGAACTCGTCGGCCACCTTGGCCAGATCGTCGGACAACAGCACGCCAATCCGGCCCAGCGCCGCCAGCTCGCCCGCATCAGCCCCCACCAGGGAGCTGTCCGGACGATCGATCGCTGCCGTGAGACCAGCGCCCGGCGCCTGCTGCACCGCTTCGATCAGGGTCTTGCCCATGCGCCCTGCCGCGCCCATTACCGCTATACGTCGCATGCCCTATTCCTTCTTACAAGTCGCCGAAGAAGCGTTTCACACCCTCGAACCAGCCACTGGCCTTGGGCGAATGGGAACTGTCGCCTTCCAGCGAATCGCGCAGCTCTTCAAGCAGCTCGCGCTGGCGACGACTGAGGTTGACCGGGGTTTCGACCGCCACCCGGCACATCAGGTCACCGGCACCACCGCCGCGAACCGGGGCCACGCCCTTGCCGCGCAGACGGAACTGCTTGCCGGTCTGGGTGCCTTCCGGGATCTTCAGCTTGACCCGACCGTCGAGGGTCGGCACTTCCAGCTCGCCACCCAGGGCGGCATCGGTGTAGCTGATCGGCACTTCGCAGTACAGATGCTTGCCATCACGCTGGAAGATCGGGTGTTCGCGCACGTTGATCACAACGTACAGGTCACCGGTCGGCCCGCCGTGGGAGCCCGCCTCGCCCTCGCCGGACAGACGAATGCGGTCGCCGGTATCGACGCCAGCCGGCACCTTGACCGACAGGGTCTTGTACTCTTCGACACGGCCCTCGCCATGGCAGGAGCTGCACGGGTCGGTGATGATCTTGCCCTGGCCGTGGCAACGGGGGCAGGTCTGCTGGACCGAGAAAAAGCCCTGCTGCATGCGCACCTGACCGATACCGCCACAGGTCGGGCAGGTCGATGGCGACGAGCCTTGCTTGGCTCCGGAGCCGTCGCACGGCTTGCAGTTGACCAGCGTCGGCACACGGATATTTACCGTGGTGCCGCGCACAGCTTCTTCCAGGTTCAGCTCCAGGGTGTAGCGCAGGTCGCTGCCACGTTGGGCACCACCGCGCGAGCCGCCCCGGCCGCCACCGAAGAAGTCGCTGAAGACGTCACCGAAAATATCGGAGAAGTTCGCACCACCAAAGCCCGCACCGCCACCACCCATGCTCGGGTCGACGCCGGCATGACCGTACTGGTCGTAGGCGGCACGCTTGCTGGCATCGGAAAGAACTTCGTAAGCCTCGTTGGCTTCCTTGAATTTCTCTTCCGACTCTTTGTCATCAGGATTACGGTCCGGGTGATGCTTCATCGCCAGACGGCGATAGGCCTTCTTCAGGTCCGATTCACTGGAGCCGCGCTCAACTCCCAGAACTTCGTAATAGTCACGCTTTGCCATAAGTCTTTGCACTCTTGAGGACGTTCGGCAAACCTCTGCGCATATCGCGCGGTGCCGCCAGCACCTGCCTCACCCCCTCCAGGAAGCACGACAAATGCTGTAAAAATTCGGGTATTCCAGACACGCCAACGCGGGAGCAAGCCCCCGCGCGGCGACATCCTACCAGCCAACCACTAGAAAGCAGTCAACCGGCCGACAACCTGTAGCAATTACTTGTTGTCTTTGACTTCTTCGAACTCGGCGTCGACGACGTCGTCGTGCTTCGCTTCTTCAGCGTGCTGCTGGGCACCACCCTGAGGCTGCTCGGCTTGCTGCTCGGCGTACATCTTCTGGGCAACCGGAGCCGATACTTTCGACAGCTCTTCGACCTTGGCGTCGATGGCAGCCTTGTCGTCGCCTTTTACAGCGACTTCCAGCGCAACGACGGCAGCTTCGATCGCGGCCTTCTCTTCGGCAGTGACCTTGTCACCGGCGTCAGCGACCATCTTGCGAGTCGAGTGAACCAGTGCATCACCCTGGTTACGGGCAGCGGCCAGCTCTTCGAACTTGCGGTCTTCTTCCGAGTTCGCTTCGGCGTCGCGGATCATCTGTTGAATTTCTTCGTCAGACAGACCGGAGTTGGCCTTGATCACGATCGACTGGGTCTTGCCGGTGGCCTTGTCCTTGGCGCCTACGTGCAGGATGCCGTTGGCGTCGATGTCGAAGGTCACTTCGATTTGTGGCACGCCACGTGGTGCTGGTGGAATCTCGGCCAGGTCGAACTTGCCCAGGGACTTGTTCTGCGAAGCCTGCTTGCGCTCACCCTGCAGCACGTGAATGGTCACAGCGCTCTGGTTGTCATCGGCAGTCGAGAACACCTGCGACTTCTTGGTCGGGATGGTGGTGTTCTTCTCGATCAGCGCAGTCATCACGCCGCCCATGGTTTCGATACCCAGGGTCAGCGGGCTGACGTCCAGCAGCAGTACGTCTTTCACGTCACCGGCCAGTACCGCGCCCTGGATGGCAGCACCCATGGCAACCGCTTCGTCCGGGTTGACGTCCTTGCGTGCTTCCTTGCCGAAGAAGTCGGCAACAGCCTTCTGCACCATTGGCATACGGGTCTGGCCACCGACCAGGATCACGTCGTCGATCTTGCTGACGTCGATACCGGCGTCCTTCATGGCGATGCGGCATGGCTCGATGGTGCGCTGAACCAGGTCTTCGACCAGCGATTCCAGCTTGGCGCGGGAGATCTTCACGTTCAGGTGCTTCGGACCGGTGGCATCTGCAGTGATGTACGGCAGGTTGACGTCGGTCTGCTGGCTCGAGGACAGCTCGATCTTGGCCTTCTCAGCGGCTTCTTTCAGGCGCTGCATGGCCAGCGGGTCACCCTTGAGGTTCATGCCGCTTTCTTTCTTGAACTCGTCGACGAGGTAGTCGATCAGACGGATGTCGAAGTCTTCACCACCGAGGAAGGTGTCACCGTTGGTGGCCAGTACTTCGAACTGGTGCTCGCCGTCGACTTCAGCGATCTCGATCACCGACACGTCGAAGGTACCGCCACCCAGGTCGTAAACGATCACAGTGTGATCGCCCTTGGCCTTGTCCATGCCGTAGGCCAGTGCGGCTGCGGTTGGCTCGTTGATGATGCGCTTGACGTCCAGACCGGCGATGCGACCGGCATCCTTGGTGGCCTGGCGCTGGCTGTCGTTGAAGTAGGCCGGAACGGTGATGACCGCTTCGGTGACAGGCTCGCCGAGGTAGTCTTCGGCGGTCTTCTTCATCTTCTTCAGGATCTCGGCGGAGATCTGTGGCGGTGCCATTTTCTGGCCGTTTACTTC
This sequence comes from Pseudomonas sp. BJa5, assembly GCF_030272875.2. Classification (NCBI taxonomy): domain Bacteria; kingdom Pseudomonadati; phylum Pseudomonadota; class Gammaproteobacteria; order Pseudomonadales; family Pseudomonadaceae; genus Pseudomonas; species Pseudomonas sp. BJa5. The sequence goes on along the minus strand of NZ_JALRNG020000007.1, from coordinate 120,222 downwards.
GACCCAGGCGTCGCTGTTGTCAGCCTTGACGATCTTGTACGGAACCATCTGGATGTCTTTCTGCACGACGTCTTCGTCGAAGCGACGGCCGATCAGACGTTTTACCGCGTACAGGGTGTTGTGCGGGTTGGTGACGGCCTGACGCTTGGCCGACTGGCCAACCAGGATCTCGCCATCGTTGGCGTACGCGATGATCGACGGCGTGGTGCGCGCGCCTTCGGCGTTTTCGATGACCTTGACGTTGCCGTTTTCCAGGATCGAGACGCAGGAGTTGGTAGTCCCCAGGTCGATACCGATGATTTTGCCCATGTTAACTCTCCCGAAACTTGAATTTGGTTGCCGCAGCAGTGGTGGCTAACTGCGGTAATACTTGAATGCTTGACACCTAGATGGGGACGCCTGAAGCGATTTCAAGCCTGCTCGTCAATCGACGGCGAAACCGCTGCTGGCGCCTTGCTGACCACGACCATCGCCGGGCGCAGCAGGCGACCGTTGAGCTGGTAGCCCTTCTGGAACACCTTGAGCACGCTGTTGGGCTCGACCTCGGCGCTTTCCTGCATGGCCATGGCCTGGTGGTGCTCGGCGTTGAACGGTTCGCCGTGCGGGTCGATGGCCTCGAGGTTGTAGCGCTTGAGGGTGTCGTGGAACATCTTCAGGGTCAGCTCGATACCTTCGCGCATCGGGCGGATGCTCTCGTCTTCGGCGCTGGACAGTTCCAGGCCACGCTCGAGGCTGTCGATGACCGGCAGCAGGTCACCGGCGAATTTTTCCAGGGCGAACTTGTGTGCCTTTTCCACGTCCTGTTCGGCGCGACGGCGCACGTTCTGCAGGTCGGCCGCAGTGCGCAGGGATTGATCCTGGGCCGCCGCCAGCTGCTCTTCGAGCACCTGCACGCGGGCGCTCAGCTCTTGCGCGCCAGTGGCTTCGGCGTTCAGATTCTGTTCATCCAGCTGTTCGTCAGCCATAAAATCTCTCCTCTCGAATAATGTCAGCGAGGCGTACTCGCGCTTCTGCCGGCTATATGGGGTCGCAAAACCCAGGTTCAAGGGGTAGAAAGCGCGGCGTGCAGATTCGTTCATAACCCATCGCGATCAGCACCCCACCCTGATAACCGAATCGAACTAAGCGCAGCCATTGTCAGCGGATTTGAAAACACTGTATAAATAACCAGACTTCACGCCTGGGAGCCGCCCCAATGCTGGTGCACCTGTCCGTACACAACTACGCCATCGTCGAACACCTGGACCTCGAACTCGCCCGCGGGATGAGCGTCATCACCGGTGAAACCGGGGCCGGCAAATCGATCATGCTCGACGCCCTGGGCCTGACCCTGGGCGATCGCGCCGACAGCGGCGTGGTACGCCCGGGCGCCGACAAGGCCGACATCCTCGCCACCTTCGACCTCGCCGACATTCCCGAGGCCCGTGCCTGGCTGGCCGAACGCGACCTGGACAACGACGGCCCGTGCATCCTGCGCCGGGTGATCACCGCCGAAGGCCGCAGCCGCGGCTACATCAACGGCACGCCCTGCCCGCTCGGCGACCTCAAGGCCGTCGGCGAACTGCTGATCGATATCCACAGCCAGCACGAGCACCAGTCGCTGCTGAAAACCGACACCCACCGCCGCCTGCTCGACGAGTATGCCGGCGCCACCGACCTGGCCCGCCAGGTCCAGCTCGCTGCCCAGCGCTGGCGCCAGACCCGCCAGGAACTGGAAAGGCTGTCCAATTCCGGCGACGAGCAGCGGGCGCAGCACCAGTTGCTCAGCTACCAGCTCGAAGAGCTCGACAACCTCGGCCTGGGCGACAACGAACTGGAACAGCTGGAGCAGGAACACAAGAACCTGACCAACGCCGAGGCCCTGTTCGGCATCTGCCGCCAGGTGATCGACCACTGCAGCGAAAGCGATTCGGGCAACGTGCTCAACGCCCTGACCGCCAGCCTCAATCGCCTGACCGCGGTGCAGAATGCCCCCAGGGCACTGGGCGAGGCCGCCAACATGATCGCCAGCGCGCAGATCCAGGTCGAAGAAGCCGTGGGCGAGCTCAACCGCTTCCTCGATCACTTCGACGCCGACCCGGCGCGCCTGCAGCAACTCGAAGAGCGCCTCGACAGCATCTATACCCTGGCCCGCAAGCACCGTGTCCACCCGACCGAGCTGGCCAACCTGCAACAACGCCTGATGGAAGAGCTCGAAGGCCTCAATGCCAATGACGAGTCGATCGAGCGCCTGGGTGAAGAACTGGCCGCCTTTGCCCGTCATTACCAGGACAAGGCCGGCGAACTCAGCGCCCTGCGCCAGCAGGCCGCCAGCCAGCTGGCCGGCGCGGTCGAGCAGGAGATCCAGCGCCTGGGCATGCCGGGCGGGCGCTTGCGCATCGAGCTGCACCGCAATGAGGGCGACGACCTGTCACCCCACGGACTGGAACAGGTAGAGCTGCTGGTCAGCGCCAACCCGGGCCAACCGCTCAAGGGCCTGGCCAAGGTCGCCTCCGGTGGCGAGCTGTCGCGCATCAGCCTGGCGATCCAGGTCATCACCGCCCAGACCTCGCGCATTCCGACGCTGGTCTTCGACGAAGTGGACGTGGGTATCGGCGGCCCTACCGCCGAAATCGTCGGCCAGTTGCTGCGCCGCCTGGGCGAGCGCGGACAGGTACTGACGGTCACTCACCTGCCCCAGGTAGCTGCACAAGGCCATCACCACCTGTTCGTGCACAAGGTGCGCAACAGCGACGCCACCCACACGGCCGTGGCCAGCCTGGGCAAACGCGAGCGGGTAGAAGAAGTGGCACGCATGCTGGGCGGCATCGACCTGACCAAGGAGTCCCTGGCCCACGCCCGCAAGATGGTCGTCACCAACAAGGCCTGACGCCCACCCCGCCGCCATAAAGCACAAAGGCGACCCCAGGGTCGCCTTTGATGCTGCGCAGCAAGAAAGTGTTGCTTACTTTTTCTTGCGTACGTACAGGACCAGATTATGGTCAACCAGTTCGAAACCGTGCTGGGCAACGATTTCCTTCTGACGCTTCTCAATCTCCACGTCGAAGAATTCGATGACTTCACCGGAGTCCACGTTGACCATATGGTCGTGGTGGCCGCCGTCGGCCAGTTCGAATACGGCGTGACCGCCGTCGAAGTTGTGGCGCACGACCAGACCTGCGGCTTCGAACTGGGTCAGAACACGGTAGACCGTGGCCAGACCTACGTCCTCGCCTGCCTCCATCAGCGCCTTGTAGACATCCTCGGCACTCATGTGACGCTGCTCGGTAGAGTCGAGCATCTGTAGAATCTTGACTCGAGGCAGGGTCACCTTGAGACCGGCTTTGCGCAGTTCGCTATTTTCAACCATGGTCAGCTTTCTCGCCGATGCTGCTTCGCAGCTTCTCTGAATACGGGTATGATCGGGGTTTACGTTGTCCAGCCAAGATAGTGGAAGTCGCCCACCGATGCAAAACACCAAGCTCTTGCTAACCAGCCTCACGCTCGTGGGACTGCTCGCACTCGCCGGTTGCTCGTTTCCCGGGGTTTACAAAATTGACATCCAGCAGGGCAATGTCGTTACGCAAGATATGATAGACCAATTACGCCCCGGAATGACCCGTCGGCAAGTACGGTTTATCATGGGCAACCCACTGATTCAGGATACCTTCCACACCAATCGCTGGGATTACCTGTACAGCCTGCAGCCTGGTGGTGGCCAGCGCCAGCAGGAGCGCATGAGCATCTTCTTCAACGACAACGACCAACTGGTCAGCCTGTCCGGCGACTTCATGCCGGGCGTCAGCCGCGACCAGGAAATCCTTGGCGGCAGCGGCGACACCAGCGTTACCCCGGCCCAGCCAGGCACCGCCGAAGCGGTCCAGCCAGTCGAGCCTGCCCCGGAAAAGCCGGCCAAGCCTGGCTCCCTGGAAGACAAGATCCAGAAGGAAGTCGATACCATCGAAACCATCCCGGTACCGACCCCTGCCCCACTGGAAACCTCGCCGTAACACCCAGGCGACAGGCAAAGAAAAGCCCGGAGATTCCGGGCTTTTTTGTATCTGCGCGCTACCGCTTGGCCTTCTTGAACACTCGCGCCACTTTGGCGGCGCGCTGCTTGCGCACCTCCTTCGGATCGACCAGCAAAGGCCGGTACAGCTCGATCCGGTCGCCTTCACTCACCGCCTGTTGCTCGGCGTCGCTGACGACCTTGCCGAAGATCCCCAGGGGGCAGGCTTCCACATCCAGGCCCGGCACCTGCCCGGCGATCCCCGACAAGCGCACCGCCTCGCGCAACGTTGTGCCCGGGGCGACGTCAAGCGCCAGCAGCCACTGCTGCTCGGCGGTGGCGTAGACCACTTCAACCGGCAATCTGCGCTCAGACATTGAGCTGCTTGGCCCGTTGGCAGAAAGCGTCGACCAGGGTGTTGGCGGCCTGGTTGAACAGCGGACCGAGGGTCGCCCGCACCAGTGGCCCGGCATAATCGAAGGACAGGTCCAGGCTGATCTTGCAGGCCTTCTCGCCCAGGGGCTTGAAGATCCAAAGGCCATGCAGTTGATTGAACGGCCCTTCTTCCAGGTTCATCTCGATGGATTGCCCGGGCACCAGGGCATTGCGGGTGACGAACTTCTGACTCATGCCACCCTTGGCCACTTCCAGGCTGGCACGCATCTGCGTGTCGCTGGCCTCCAGCACGGTGCTGGACGAGCACCAGGGCAGGAACTCCGGATACCGCGCAACATCGTTGACCAGGTCATACAGCGCCTGGGCGGGATAAGGCAGCAGGGCCGAACGTTGAATATGGGTAGTCATCCAGGCGTCACTTCCAAAGCTGAGCGGCAAATACAACCAGAATGCCGAGGGGCGCCGCATGGCGCATCAAGAAAAATCAGCGCGCATTGTCCGGGATTCACCGCAACGGCTCAAGCGCACTGCAACCCCGTAGCCGACAGCGCAACGACTGCCTATAATGCCGCCCCTATGGCCAAACAAACGAAACATCCGACAGGGACCATCGCGCAGAATAAAAAGGCGCGTCACGATTACTTCATCGAGCACAAGTTCGAGGCCGGATTGGTCCTGTCCGGTTGGGAAGTAAAAAGTCTGCGTGCCGGCAAGGCGCACCTGACCGACAGTTACGTGGTGCTCAAGGACGGCGAGGCCTGGCTGATGGGCAGCCATATCACGCCGCTGACCACCGCCAGCACTCACGTCATTGCCGACCCGACACGCACCCGCAAACTGCTGCTCAATCGTCGCGAGCTGGAGCGTCTGCACGCTTCCGTCCAGCAGAAGGGCTACACCTGTGTGGCCTTGTCGATCTATTGGAGCAAGCACCTGATCAAGTGCGAAATCGCGCTGGGCAAGGGTAAGAAGGAATACGACAAGCGCGACACCCAGCGCGAGCGTGATTCCGATCGCGAATTGCAGCGCGCGGTTCGCAACAAGGGCCGCGAAGACTGACTTCAGTCTGAAGCGACGCTATCGCGGGGCAAGCCCGCTCCTACGGGGTTATCGCCAACCTTGTAGGAGCGGGCTTGCCCCGCGATCCGTTCAACGCCCGCTGCGCCGCTCCGCCCGCGCCGTGCGCTGCACTTCCTCACGCACTTCATCGAGCACTTCCTGCACATACAGAATGTGCCGACTGGAGACTTCGCGCGCGTCGTCGGCGCGACCTTCGACAATCGCCAGGTACAGCTCGCGGTGCTGGTTGATCAGCATGTCGCGGGTTTCCGCACGCTGCTTGTACATCCCGCCGATGTTGGTCACCACGTTGCGCTTGAGCAGGTCGAACAGGCCCCGGATGGTGTGCAGCAACACGGCATTGTGGCTGGCCTCGGCAATCGCCAGGTGAAAGCGCGCATCGGCCGCGCCCTCCTCGGCCCGATCCACCTCGCCGCAGCGGGTGTAGCAGTCCTGCAAGGTATCGAACGCCGCCTTGAGCCTCAGGCGATCCGGCTCGGTGGCGCGGATGGCGGCGTAGTAGGCGCAGGACGCTTCCAGGGTATGGCGAAACTCCAGCAGGTCGCGCTGGGCCTCCGGATTGCTTTCAAGCAGTTTCAGCAGCGGATCGCTGAAGGTCGAACCCAGTGACTCGGCCACATAGTTGCCGCCGCCCTGGCGACTGACCAGCAAGCCCTTGGCCACCAGTTTCTGGATCGCTTCGCGCAGCGACGGTCGCGACACCCCGAACTGCTCGGCCAGCGTCCGTTCGGCAGGCAGCCGCTGACCGGCAGTCAGGGTGCCTTCGAGAATCATCCCCTCTAGCCGCTCGACGATATCGTCGGACAAACGGCGTTGGCGGACCTGATCAAAAACCATCACATGCTCTCCACGATCCCGAGTGCGTTCGGGGCGGTCTATTCTGGCCTATCCGCCCCCTGCCGACACCCATCAGTTGGCAAATTTCCCTGCTACCCAGCCCCCTTCGCCCGCCACGCACCCGACAAAAGTTTTGCCGGGACAAATTGACACACCCACAAAGAGGCTTTTAACCTAGCGCCTCGACATTGTAAATTGGTCTTACCAATTATCCAATGCCAGTGCTCTGACCAACAACAATTAGGGGCCACCCCATATGCAAACCTGGCAACAGCTCTACAGTCCGCTTGGTAGTCTTGGCCTGTCCGCACTCGCGGCAGTCATCCCGATCGTCTTCTTCTTCCTCGCCCTGGCGGTGTTCCGCCTCAAGGGGCACGTCGCCGGCAGCATCACCCTCGGCCTGTCGATCCTGGTGGCGATCTTCGCGTTCCAGATGCCTGCCGACATGGCCTTCGCCGCCGCCGGTTACGGTTTTGCCTATGGCCTGTGGCCTATCGCCTGGATCATCGTTGCCGCGGTGTTCCTGTACAAACTCACGGTCAAGAGCGGCCAGTTCGAAGTGATCCGCAGCTCGGTGCTGTCGATCACCGATGACCAGCGCCTGCAGGTGCTGCTGATCGGCTTCTGCTTCGGTGCCTTCCTCGAAGGTGCGGCCGGTTTCGGCGCCCCGGTGGCCATCACCGCCGCCCTGCTGGTGGGCCTGGGCTTCAACCCGCTGTACGCCGCCGGCCTGTGCCTGATCGCCAACACCGCACCGGTGGCCTTCGGCGCCCTGGGCATCCCGATCATCGTCGCGGGCCAGGTGACCGGCATCGACGCCTTCCACATCGGCGCCATGACCGGCCGCCAGCTGCCGCTGCTGTCGCTGTTCGTGCCGTTCTGGCTGGTGTTCATGATGGACGGCCTGCGTGGCGTCAAAGAGACCTGGCCAGCCGCCCTGGTAGCCGGCCTGAGCTTTGCCGTGACCCAGTACTTCACCTCGAACTTCATCGGCCCGGAGCTGCCGGACATCACCTCGGCCCTGGCCAGCCTGGTTTCCCTGACCCTGTTCCTCAAGGTCTGGCAGCCCAAGCATTCGTTCGCCAGCGCCAAGGGCAGCGTCGGTGCCGCTATGGTCAGTGGCGGTGGCAGCCACCCTTCGCCGTACAGCCTGGGCCAGATCTTCAAGGCCTGGTCGCCATTCCTGATCCTCACCGTGCTGGTCACCATCTGGACCCTCAAGCCGTTCAAGGCGATGTTCGCCGCCGGTGGCTCGATGTACAGCTGGGTGTTCAACTTCGCCATCCCGCACCTGGATCAACTGGTGATCAAGTCCGCGCCGATCGTCGCCACTCCGACCGCGATCCCGGCCGTGTTCAAGCTTGACCCGATTTCCGCCACCGGCACCGCGATCTTCTTCTCGGCGCTGCTGTCCATGCTGGTACTGAACATCAATCTCAAAACTGGTCTGACCACTTTGAAGGAGACCTTCTACGAGCTGCGCTGGCCGATCCTGTCCATCGGCATGGTGCTGGCCTTCGCCTTTGTCACCAACTACTCGGGCATGTCCTCGACCATGGCCCTGGTCCTGGCCGGCACTGGCGCCGCGTTCCCGTTCTTCTCGCCGTTCCTCGGCTGGCTGGGCGTGTTCCTGACCGGTTCCGACACCTCGTCCAACGCCCTGTTCAGCTCGCTGCAAGCCACCACCGCGCACCAGATCGGGGTCAACGACACCCTGCTGGTCGCCGCCAACACCAGCGGTGGCGTGACCGGCAAGATGATTTCGCCGCAATCCATCGCCGTGGCCTGCGCGGCCACCGGCCTGGTCGGCAAGGAATCGGACCTGTTCCGCTTCACCCTCAAGCACAGCCTGTTCTTCGCCACCATCGTCGGCTTGATCACCCTGATCCAGGCCTATTGGCTGACCGGCATGCTGGTTCATCACTAAAGTGACTGAGGCCGGGCGCGTAGCAATGCGCCCGGCTACTGTCTCCTCTCACCTGACGCTGCGAGAGCTCATGATCATTTCTGCCTCTACCGACTACCGCGCAGCAGCCCAACGCAAGCTGCCGCCGTTCCTGTTCCATTACGCCGACGGTGGTGCCTATGCCGAGTACACGCTGCGGCACAACGTCGAAGACCTGGCCGGCATCGCCCTGCGCCAGCGCGTGCTGAAGAACATGTCCGAGCTGAGCCTCGAGACCACGCTGTTCAACGAGACCCTGAGCATGCCGGTGGCCCTGGCACCGGTTGGCCTGACCGGCATGTATGCCCGTCGCGGTGAAGTCCAGGCCGCCCGCGCCGCCGCGGCCAAGGGCATTCCCTTCACCCTGTCGACGGTGTCGGTGTGCCCGATCGAGGAAGTCGCCCCGGCCATCGACCGGCCCATGTGGTTCCAGCTCTACGTGCTCAAGGACCGTGGCTTCATGCGCAACGCCCTGGAGCGCGCCAAGGCCGCCGGCGTCACTACCCTGGTGTTCACCGTCGACATGCCGGTACCCGGCGCTCGCTACCGTGACGCCCACTCCGGCATGAGCGGCCCGAACGCGCCACTGCGTCGCGTCTGGCAGGCCATGACCCATCCACAGTGGGCGCTGGACGTCGGCTTGCTGGGCAGGCCCCACGACCTGGGCAACATCTCCAAGTACCGTGGCAACCCCACCGGCCTTGCCGACTACATCGGCTGGCTGGGCGCCAACTTCGACCCGTCGATTTCCTGGAAGGACCTGGAGTGGATCCGTGACTTCTGGGACGGTCCCATGGTGATCAAGGGCATCCTCGATCCGCAGGACGCCAAGGACGCCGTGAAGTTCGGCGCCGACGGCATCGTGGTATCCAACCACGGCGGTCGCCAGCTCGACGGCGTGTTGTCCAGCGCCCGCGCCCTGCCGGCCATCGCCGATGCGGTCAAAGGCGACCTGAAGATCCTCGCCGACTCCGGCATCCGCAGCGGCCTGGATGTGGTGCGCATGATCGCCCTGGGCGCCGACACCGTGCTGATCGGTCGCGCCTTTCTCTACGCCCTCGCCACCGCTGGCGAAGCCGGGGTGAAGAACCTGCTGGAGCTGTTCGAGAAGGAAATGCGCGTGGCCATGGTGCTCACCGGCGCCAAGTCCATCAGCGAGATCACCCGCGATTCGTTGGTACGCGAACTGGGCGCCTGATAGCGCGCCCGCACGAACACCGCCTGATTGACCGGGGCACAGGGCGCGTCAGATGCCAGGCCCCGCGAGGAGATTGCATGAGTCTGCCTGCCGCGTTCCTCGACACGGTTGAACACCTGATTCCCCGCGAGCGGCGTTTCGACGACCCGCTCTCGACCCTGGCCTTCGGCACCGACGCCAGCTTCTACCGCCTGATTCCCAAGCTGGTGATCCGCGTCGAGAGCGAAGAGGAAGTCGCCACCCTGCTCAAGGCGGCCCACGCCCAGCAGGTCGCCGTGACCTTCCGCGCCGCCGGCACCAGCCTGTCCGGCCAGGCCGTCAGTGACTCGGTACTGCTGGTGCTGGGCGATAACTGGAACGGTCGCGACATCCGCAACGACGGTACGCAGATCCGCCTGCAGCCCGGCGTCATCGGCGCCCAGGCCAATGCCTGGCTGGCACCGTTCGGGCGCAAGATCGGCCCGGACCCGGCCTCGATCAATGCCTGCAAGATCGGCGGCATCGTCGCCAACAACGCCAGCGGCATGTGCTGCGGCACCGCGCAGAACAGCTACCACACCCTCGCCGGCATGCGCCTGCTGCTGGCCGACGGCACCCTGCTCGACAGCGAACGCCCCGAGACTGTCAGCGCTTTTCGCTACAGCCACGGCGAACTGCTCGAACAACTCGGCGAACTGGGGCGCCAGACCCGCGCCAATACCGAACTGGCCGCCAGGATCCGGCATAAGTACCGGCTGAAAAACACCACCGGGCTGTCCCTGAATGCGCTGATCGACTATGACGAGCCGCTGGATATCCTCACCCACCTGATGGTCGGTTCCGAAGGCACCCTGGGCTTCATCAGCGCGGTGACCTACAACACCGTGCCGGACCATCCGCACAAGGCCAGTGCGCTGATCGTCTTCCCCGATGTCGAGACCTGCTGCAAGGCGGTACCGGTGCTCAAGCAGCAGCCGGTCTCGGCGGTCGAGCTGCTCGATCGTCGCAGCCTGCGCTCGGTGGAGAACATGCAGGGCATGCCGGTGTGGGTGAAAAGCCTGTCCGCCAGTGCCTGTGCGCTGCTGATCGAATCCCGCGCGGCCAGCCAGTCGCTGCTGCATGAACAACTGGCCCAGATCAGCGCCTCCATCGCCGGCTTCCCGGTGGAAAAACAGGTGGATTTCAGCGAAGACCCGCTGGTCTACAACCAGCTCTGGCGCATCCGCAAGGACACCTTCCCGGCGGTCGGCGCCGTGCGCGAGACCGGCACCACGGTGATCATCGAAGACGTCACCTTCCCGGTGGAGAAACTGGCCGAGGGCGTGAACCGCCTGATCGCGCTGTTCGACAAGCATGGCTACGACGAGGCGATCCTGTTCGGCCATGCCCTGGAAGGCAACCTGCACTTCGTCTTCACCCAGGGCTTCGACTCGCCTGAACAGGTGGCGCGCTACTCCGCCTTCATGGACGACGTCGCGCAGCTGGTGGCCGTGGAATATGGCGGCTCGCTGAAGGCCGAGCACGGCACCGGGCGCAACATGGCACCCTTCGTCGAGCTGGAATGGGGCAGCGATGCCTATCAACTGATGTGGCAACTCAAGCGCCTGCTCGACCCCGCCGGGATCCTCAACCCGGGTGTAGTGCTGACCGACGATCCACAGCTACACCTGAAGAACCTCAAGCCGCTGCCGGCCGCCGACGAGATCGTCGACAAGTGCATCGAGTGCGGCTTCTGCGAACCGGTGTGCCCTTCCAAGGGCCTGACCCTGAGCCCGCGCCAGCGCATCGTCATGTGGCGCGATATCCAGGCGAAGAAGCGTGCCGGCAGCGACACTCGCCAGCTCGAACGTGACTACCAGTACCAGGGCATCGACACCTGTGCCGCCACCGGCTTGTGTGCCCAGCGCTGCCCGGTCGGCATCAACACCGGCGAGCTGGTGAAGAAGCTGCGTGGCCAGGCGGCCGCCCATGGGAAAACCGCCGACTGGCTGGCCGAGAATTTCCACACTGCGCTCAGTGGTGCGCGATTCACCTTGAGTGCAGCCAATAGCGCGCGCAAGCTGCTCGGCGCACCGCGCCTGAGCCGCCTCAGCGCCAGCGTCAACCGCCTCAGCCACGGCCGCGTGCCGCAGTGGACGGCGGCCATGCCGCAACCACTGAAGGCGCTCAATCTGACGTCCGCCAGCCATGACGCACGCCCCCGGGTGGTGTACCTGGCCGCCTGCGTCTCGCGGGTGATGGGCCCGGCCGCCGCCGACCGCGAGCAGACCTCACTGCTGGACAAGACCCGCGCCCTGCTGGAAAAGGCCGGCTACCAGGTGGTGTTCCCGGACAACGCCGACAGTCTCTGCTGCGGCCAGCCCTTCGCCTCCAATGGCTATGCCGAGCAGGCCGAACACAAGCGCCAGGAACTGATCAACGCCCTGCTGCATGCCAGCCGCGGCGGCCTCGATCCGATCTACTGCGACACCAGCCCCTGCACCTTGCGCCTGGTCCAGGACCTGGCCGAAACCCGCCTGGACCTCTACGACCCGGTACGTTTCATCCGCACCCACCTGCTCGACAAACTGGAGTTCACGCCCCAGGACGAACCCATCGCCGTGCACGTGACCTGCAGCACCCAGCACCTGGGCGAGAGCCAGGCGCTGATCGACCTGGCCCGGCGCTGCAGCAAGCAGGTGGTGATCCCGGAGGGTATCCACTGCTGCGGCTTTGCCGGCGACAAGGGCTTTACAACGCCGGAGCTCAACGCCCACTCGCTGCGCAGCCTCAAGGAGGCGGTGCAGTACTGCAGCGAAGGGATCTCCACCAGCCGCACTTGTGAGATCGGTCTGTCGAATCATGGCGGGATCGATTATCACGGTCTAGTTTATCTGGTGGACCGCGTGACCCGGCCTCGGAGTCTTTGAACACCGATCGCGGGGCAAGCCCGCTCCTACAGGATTGGTAGGAGCGGGCTTGCCCCGCGAAGAGGCCACCAGATCTGCCTCCCGGCAAGCATCGCAGTCCATCCGCTAAGCCCCTTTCCCAAGGCCATCGCGCCAAGGAGATTTACATGAAGCGAACTGCGATTTCCGGACTGTTCATTGCCGCTGCGTTGCTTGCCTCACCTGTGTTTGCGGCTGACGACCTGTGTGCCGACAACCTGAAGAAGATCAACGATGCCATGGCCATGGCCGGCGCGACCTCCGAAGGTTTTGACGATGCGATCAAAAAGAACGTCGAGGAGGCCAAGAACGCACAGGCAAGCGGCGATGACAAATCCTGTATTGCCATCACCAGCAAGGTCTTGGAGCGCCTGGCCAAAATCGAAAAAGGCGGCCAGTAACGAATTCATCGGGCGACGGGAACCGCAGTCGACGTCGCCCGAGCGATGACGTATACTGGGCTCAAGCGTTGAAAAACGCTGCTAGAGCAATACATGGGGCCGATTAGGATTCGACGCCGGTAGTGAAACTCTAGGTGCATGCCGAGTTGGTAACAGAACTCGTAAATCCACTGTTGCAACTTTCTATAGTTGCCAATGACGAAAACTACGAGGGCTACGCTCTCGCTGCGTAAGCAGCTGAGCCCGCTCTTCTGGTAGCTTCGGCTCCAGCAATCATCAGGGGATGCCTGTAAACCCGAAATGATTGTCATACAGAACAGGATCGCCGCGTAGTACGTTGTGGACGAAGTGGCTAAAACTTACACAACTCGTCCAAAGCACCCTGCCCGTCGGGCGGCTGCGGATTAACTCAATAGACACGGCTAAGCATGTAGGACCGACAGCGGAGCACTGGCGGACGGGGGTTCAAATCCCCCCGGTTCCACCAAACACGCAAAACAGAAAAGGCACTTGGCGAATCTCGCAAGTGCCTTTTTTGTGCCTGTTCGATTTGTCCTGGCCGGGAGGTGCCCGCGATGTGGATGCGCCACACCGCGAGCCCCACGCCTACCCGCCTGCCACTACCCGGTTACCAGAGCGCCAGGGTGTAGCTGAGGATCAGACGGTTCTCATCGATGTCGCTGGTGAAGCTGGTGCGATAGGTCGCATTGCGCCATTTGATCCCGACGTTCTTCAGCGGGCCACTCTGGATCACGTAGCCGATGTCGGTGTTGCGTTCCCACTCCTTGCCCTCGCCTGGCGCGGCGCCCAGGTTGACGTTGTCGCCTTTGACGTAACGGGTCATGAAGGTCAGGCCGGGAATACCGATACCAGCGAAGTTGAAGTCGTAACGCGCCTGCCAGGAGCGTTCATCCTGGTTGGCGAAGTCGTTGATCTGCACCAGGTTGACCAGGTACGGATCGGCGCCGTTGACGTTGGCAAAGCCGGTATCACCGCTCATCTTCTGATAGGTCACACCGAACGCATGGGCACCCAGCGAGTAGGTAAACATCGCGCCGAGCATGCGGTTGTCGACGTTGCTGTTACCGTCATCGTCCGCGCTGGACCAGCGCAGGTCGGTCTTGAGCGACTGGCCCTCGGCCACCGGCCAGAGGTGGGTGAGTGTCAGGAAGTGCTGCTTGTACAGCTCGTCCAGGTGCGCATAGTGATAGCCGGTGGTCAGCGCGCTGGTCCACTTGTAATCGGCACCGATGAAGTCGAACTGGTCGGTGGTGGCATTGGCCCCAGTGACGATGTTGCGTCGCGGGCCTTTCATCAGCGTCATGTCTTCGCGGTTCGACGAGTTGCGCTGGCTGACTTGGGTCAGGCGACCGGCGTTGAAGCTCAGGTTGTCGAGTTCCATCGAGTTCAATTGCCCGCCCTGGAAGGTCTGCGGCAACAGGCGTGATTCGTTGGGCTGCAAGACCGGCAACTTGGGCGCCAGGGTGCCCACCTTGAGGGTCGACTTGGAGACCCGCAGCTTGCCGGTCAGGCCCAGTTCGCTGTAGTCATCCGGCGCGCGCTTGGATTGCGGCCCCTGGGGCAGCAGGCCGGTGACCCCGGCGCGATCGGGGCTGGAGTCGAGCTTGATGCCCAGTTGCCCCAGGGCATCGATACCCACGCCCACCGGCCCCTCGGTGTAACCCGACTCCATGCGCAGGATGAAACCCTGCGCCCATTCCTCACCTTTGCTTTGTGGCGCGCCGGCCTGGCGGAAGTCGCGGTTCATGTAGAAGTTACGCGCCTCCACACTGGCTTTGCTGTCCGCCACGAACGCAGCCGACGCTGGCGCGCTGACCCCGATAACCCCGGCGATACCAGTCAATTGAACAACTCGGGCAAAACGTATGGCGTGCATAAAACTCTCTTTTTTATTGTTGTGGTCAAGCCCACCCACGCAGACCACGCGGGCTCCCGACAGCGATGGTTACGAATCAGTTGTGGAAGTTGCGCCGGCTGAGCTTGAGTACCCAGCCGACGATGCCGACCCGGAACAGCAAGACGCAGAGGACGAAGATCAGCCCCAGGATCACGTGCACCCATTCCCCCAGCGGGCCGTTGGACAGGTAGCTTTGCAGCGTCACCACGACCGTGGCGCCGACCAGGGGCCCCAGCACCGTGCCCACGCCGCCGAGCAGGGTCATCAGGATCACTTCGCCAGACATGTGCCAGTGCGCGTCGGTCAACGACGCCAGCTGGAACACCACGGTCTTGGTCGAGCCGGCAAGGCCGGTCAGCGCCGCCGAGATGACGAACGCCAGCAGCTTGTGGGCATCGACGTTGTAGCCCAGGGAAATGGCCCGTGGCTCATTCTCACGAATGGCCTTGAGCACCTGGCCATAGGGTGAGTGGATGGTGCGCTGGATGACCGCGTAGCCGAACACGAACACCGCCAGCACGAAGTAGTACAGGGTCAGGTTGTTACTCAGGTCGAACACACCGAACAAGGTGCCGCGCGGCACACCGTGCAGGCCGTTCTCGCCGCCGGTGAACGGGGCCTGGACGTAGATGAAGAACACCAGCTGGGCCAGGGCCAGGGTGATCATGGCGAAGTAGATGCCCTGCCGGCGGATCGCCAGAAGCCCGAACACCAGGCCGAGCGCGGCCGATGCCAGGGTGCCGGCGAGAATCCCCAGCTCCGTGCCCAGGCCAGTGTAGTGACTGAGCAAAAAGCCGGTGACATAGCCGCCGGTTGCCAGGAATGCCGCATGCCCGAAGGACAGCAAGCCGGCATACCCCAACAGCAGGTTGAAGGCGCAGGCGAACAGGGCAAAGCACAGCAACTTCATCAGGAACACCGGGTAGATCGCCATGGGCGCCACCAGGGCAACGGCAAACAGTGCCAGGTAGAAGCCACGCTTGCGGCGACTGGCCGCCTGTTGCCGCTCCAGCACCACCTGGGGTTGCAGGCGTGCAGCGGCCGGTTTGATTTGCAGACTCGTCATCGTCACGCCTCCTTTCCGAACAGCCCGGCCGGACGCACGAGCAGCACCAGCACCATTACCAAAAACACCACCGTGTTGGACGCTTCGGGGTAGAACACCTTGGTCAGCCCTTCGATCAGGCCCATGGCCAGCCCCGTGACGATGGCGCCCATGATCGAGCCCATGCCGCCGATCACCACCACGGCAAACACCACGATCAGCAGGTTGGCGCCCATGGTCGGCGTCACCGAATAGACCGGCGCCGCCAGCACCCCGGCGAAGGCGGCCAGGGCGGCGCCGTAGCCATAGGTCAGAGTGATCAGCAGCGGCACGTTGATGCCGAAGGCCTGCATCAGTTTCGGGTTCTCGGTACCGGCGCGCAGGTAGGAGCCCAGGCGCGTGCGTTCGATCATGAACCAGGTCAGCAGGCACACCGCCAGCGCGGCGACGATGACCCAGGCGCGATAGGTCGGCAGGAACATGAAGCCCAGGTTGTAGCCGCCCTTGAGTTGCTCCGGCATCGGGTAGGACATGCCGGACACCCCGAACAGCTTGACGAACGAACCTTCGAAAATCAGGGCCAGGCCGAAGGTCAGCAGCAGGCCGTAGAGGTGATCCTCACCGGCGATGCGGCGCAACAGAAAGCGCTCGATGATTACCCCGACGACGCCCACCAGCAGCGGCGCCAGCACCAGCGCAACCCAATAGTTGACGCCCAGGTAGTTGAGCCCCAGCACCGCCGCGAACGCTCCCAGCATGTACTGTGCGCCATGGGCGAAGTTGATGATGCGCAGCAGGCCGAAAATGATCGCCAGGCCAAGGCTGAGCAAGGCATAGAAGGCACCGTTGATCAGCCCCAGGAGCAACTGCCCCGACATGACGCTCAGGGGTATACCGAATATCAAAGTCATGATTCACCACCCGCAGAAAGTCCGTGACGCCCGGCTGACAGCAACCGGGCAAGCAACATCAGTCACGCTTGGCCAATTCCTTGGTCAGCAACTGGCACTTGCTTTCGGATGCCGGGCGGTACGCCTCGTCACCGGGGATGGTGCGGACGATCTTGTACAGGTCCCACTCGCCCTTGGACTCAGCGGGCGTCTTGACCTGGGCCAGGTACATGTCATGGACCATGCGGCCATCGGCGCGCACCTTGCCGTTCTTGGCGAACATGTCGTTGACCGGTGTCGCCATCATCTGCGTGCGTACGGTCTGCGCCTCGTCACTGCCGGTGGCCTTGATCGCGTTGAGGTAGTTCATGGTCGCCGAGTAGATGCCTGCTGGCACCATGCCCGGCATTTTGCCGAAGCGTTTGTGGTAGCGCTGGGCCCAGGCGCGGCTCTCGTCATTCATGTCCCAGTACCAGCCGGTGGTCAGCATCAGGTTCTGGGTCACGTCCAGCCCCATGGCGTGGATATCGTTGAGAAACACCACCATGCCGGCCAGCTTCTGCCCGGACTGGGCCACGCCGAACTGGCTGGCGGTCATCAGCGAGTTGACGGTATCGGCACCGGCGTTGGCAAAGGCGATCACGTCCGCACCGGAGCCCTGGGCCTGAAGGATGTAGGAGGAGAAATCGCTGCTCGGGAACGGGTGGCGGGCCTTGCCGACCACCTGGCCGCCATCGGCTTCGACGACCTTGGTGATGTCCGCTTCCATCGCGTGGCCGAAGGCGTAGTCGGCGGTGAGAATGAACCACTTCTTGCCGCCGCTGGCCAGCACCGACTTGGCGGTGCCGTTGGCCAGCGCGTAGGAGTCGTAGGTCCAGTGGATGTGGTTGGGCGAGCAGTATTCGTTGGTCAGGCTGGAAGCGGCGGCACCGGAGATCAGCGCCAGCTTGCCGGACTGCTCGACCACCTTGCTCGCCGCCAGCACCACCGAGGAGGCCACCATGCCGGTGACCATGTCGACGTTGCGCTCATCGACCCACTGGCGCACGGTGTTGGCGCCGACATCCGGCTTGTTCAGGTCATCGGCACTGAACACGACGATCTTCTTGCCATTGACCTGTCCGCCGAAATCTTCGACGGCCATGTTCAGGGCCTCCAGGCCACCCGGGCCGGAAAGATCGCGGTAAGTCCCGGACATGTCCGCCAGGTAACCGATGCGGATCTCGTCGTCACTGATCTGGGCCTGGGCCGCGCCGGCGATCAGGCTGGATACGAGGATGGCGCTTGCTGTGTGCTGAAAAAACTTCATGACATTCCCCCACTGTCCAACGTTATTTTTATTGTTCCAGGCAAAGCGACCCCGGGTCGTCAGGCTCTCTGGCCACGGCGACCTGCATAGTGCACGGGGTAAAACGGGGTTCAGACGCCCAGGCAGCGGTGCAAAAGATCTTGCTTGGCGTCCAGTTCAGCGGCGCTGATTTGCTCCACGATCTGACCGTGGTCCAGCACGTAATGGCGGTCGGCCAACGGTGCGGCGAAGCGGAAATTCTGCTCCACCAGGACGATGGTCAGGCCCTTGTTCTTGAGCTTGATCAGCACCTGCGCCAGCTTCTGCACAATCACCGGGGCCAGGCCTTCGGTGATCTCGTCGAGCAGCAACAGGTTGGCGCCGGCGCGCAGGATCCGCGCCATGGCCAGCATCTGTTGCTCACCGCCAGACAGGCGCGTGCCCTGGCTGAAACGGCGTTCGTAGAGATTGGGGAACATCTCGTAGATTTCATCGAGGCTCATGCCGTCACTGCGCACCGTTGGCGGCAGCAACAGGTTTTCCTCGACATTGAGGCTGGCGAATATGCCCCGCTCTTCCGGGCAAAAGCCAACGCCCAGGCGCGGGATCAGGTGGGCAGCCAGGCCGATGGTCTCGGTGCCGTTGACCATGATCGAGCCGGTGCGGCGGCCCACCATGTTCATGATCGCCCGCAGCGTCGTGGAGCGGCCGGAGCCGTTGCGCCCGAGCAAGGTCACCAGTTCGCCACGGCGCACTTGCAGGTCGATGCCGTGCAGGATGTGCGATTCGCCGTAGAAGGCATGCAGGTCGCAAACCCGCAGCTGTTCAAATTCAGGGGCGTGCAGGCTGCTCATGCGTGCACCTCTTCAGCCATCGCCGCTTCGCTGCCCAGGTAAGCCTCGCGCACCTGCGGGTCGGCGGAAACACTGGCGTAGTCGCCTTCAGCGAGAATCGCCCCGCGGGCCAGTACGGTGATGCGGTCGGACAACTCGCTGACCACACTCAGGTTGTGTTCGACCATCAATACCGTGCGCCCGACCGCTGCACGGCGCACCAGTTCGATGACCATGTTCACATCCTCATGCCCCATGCCCTGGGTCGGCTCGTCGAGCAGCAGGACACTGGGCTCCAGTGCCAGGGTGGTGGCCAACTCCAGCGCACGCTTACGACCGTAGGGCAGTTCGATGGTCTGGATGTGGGCGTAATCGACCAGGCCGACCTCGTCGAGCATCTGCATGGCCCGTTCGTTGAGGGCATCGAGGCCGCGCTCGGGTTTCCAGAAATGGTACGAATTGCCCTGCTTGCGTTGCAGCGCCACGCGCACGTTTTCCAGCACGCTCATGTGGCCGAACACCGCCGAAATCTGAAACGAGCGCACCAGCCCCTGGCGAGCCACTTCGTTGGGCTTGAGCTGGGTGATCGGTTTGCCTTGGTAGAGGATCTCGCCACGGGTTGGCGGGAGGAATTTGGTGAGAAGATTGAAAACGGTGGTCTTGCCGGCCCCGTTGGGACCGATCAATGCGTGGATGTGTCCCTTCTGCACACGCAGATCGACCGAGTCAACGGCGGTAAAGCCGCGAAACTCCTTGGTCAGCCCGCGTGTTTCCAACACAAACTCTGGTGACATGTGGAGCCCTCTAACCTTGATTGTTTTTATTGGTTATGGCGCTGCTGACACACTTGCTTGGTTACTTACGTTTACGTAAACGTGACGAAATATACAAAAGCCCTACAAAGACTAAAGGAACAACTTGTAACAAAATGTTTCAGTAATGGCGCATAGCCACGCAACGCGCTCAAGCCCGGGCATTAGCGGCGCACAGGCGGGGTAAAAAAACGTTCAAACGCCCGTGTGAACCGCTCACTTAGCGGCCCTGGGCAGGCGTCCCATCAGGTAAAACTCGGGATTGGGCGGCGTCCCGGCCAACGACACCAGGCGATTGGACAAGCTGAAGAATGCGGTCACCGCGCCGATGTCCCAGATGTCATCGAGGCTGAACCCAACCGCCTGCAGTCGCTCACGCCACGCCTCATCCAGGGCGCCACCGGCAAAGCTGAGGTGGAAGGCAAAGTCGAGCATCACCCGCTGCCGCTCACCGATGGGAGCGGTGCGATGGTTGACCGCCACCTGATCGGCCAACAGCGGGTCCTTGCTGTAGATACGCAAAATGGCGCCATGGGCCACGACGCAGTACAGGCAGCCGTGGCGCGCGCTGGTGGCGACCACGATCATCTCCTTCTCTGCTGCCGTCAGGCTGTCGGACTCACGCGCCATCAGGGCATCGTGATAGTCGAAAAAGGCCCTGAACTCTGCCGGGCGGTGCGCCAGCATGAGGAATACATTGGGCACGAACCCGGCCTTTTCCTGCACCGCCGCGATGCGCTCGCGCAGGTCCACAGGCAGGTCTTCAAGGGTTTCGGGAAGCGGGAAATGGCTGATGCTTGAGTGCATGGGACGTCCTTGAGCAAAGTTCACAGAGGGTGAATTCAAGCTTACGTTAACGTTAACGTAAATAGCAAAAAGCAACAAATCCTGCCACTGGACAAGGGGCATCACGTTCAACTACCGAAAAATGAGCGACGCAGGCAAAAACACAAAAGGCATCGTGCGCCAGGCGCACGATGCCTTTTTTTGCCTTGATCCTTGAACAAGGTGCACCAGGCCTGCCGCAGCGGGCCTGGCTCACGCCGGCATTACCAGCCGCCCGGCAACCAGCCCAGGGCGCTGGCAATGGCATAGGCCATGCTGCACAGGTAAAGGATTACCACCAGGACCTGGATTGCGGGATGGGCGATCCAGCCGCACTGCCAGGCCGGGACGATATCGCCGTGCTTGCGCGCCGAACGCAGCATCAGGATCGGCATGATCGACAGGATCACGCCGCTGAACACGCCGGCAAAGTACAGCGCGTTGACGAAGCCGACCATGCCGCTATAGGCCAGGATGAACGGCGGTACGCAGACGATCGCCAGCACCACCAGACGGTTCTTCGGGTTGCTTTCCGAGCCCAGGCGCTTGAACTTGTCGAAGATGTTGGTCAGGAAGCTGCCACCCAGGCCCCAGTAGGAGGTCATCATGGCGCACAGGGCAAAGGTGTTGGCGGTGTAGAAAGCCCACTGCCCCAGCGCCTGGCCCCAGGCCAGGGTGGCCACTTCGGTCTGGTTTTCCAGGCCGTTGAGGGCAATCACCGACATCGGCACGACGGCCAGCAGAATGAAGGTGATGACCAT
Source organism: Pseudomonas sp. BJa5 (assembly GCF_030272875.2). Taxonomy (NCBI): domain Bacteria; kingdom Pseudomonadati; phylum Pseudomonadota; class Gammaproteobacteria; order Pseudomonadales; family Pseudomonadaceae; genus Pseudomonas; species Pseudomonas sp. BJa5. The sequence continues at coordinate 99,099 of NZ_JALRNG020000007.1, read as the reverse complement.
GCCGGTGATCACCGCAACCGGCAGGCGCTTGGGATCATGACTGAAGCCGCGGGCCATTTCCGGTACGACGTACTGCGCCGAGAAGCAGAACACGGCAATGTTGAACACCGGAATCATGTAGACCCAGCTGCCATCGAGCAGGTTGGCAAAGTCGGTTCTTTCGTTGATCAAGGTTGCCGCGACCAGCACCAGGGTCATCGAAACCATGCCGATGCTGATGAACTTCTCACCCTTGCCGATGGCTTTCAGGCCCAGGTACAGCACCAGTGCTGCCGGCAGGAAAAACAACAAGCTGCCCAGCGCCGGACTGATACCGAAGAACTCGCTGAGGATCTTGCCGCTGCCGCTCATGTAGGCGGTCAGTGCGCCGATGCTGTTGACCGCCACCGACAGGAAGATCGCCCAGGCGCCGAAGGAGCCGACATAGCGCTGTGCCAGGCCACTCAACTGGTGGTGACTGCGGGTGCGCAAGGTGGTTTCCGAGACATAGAGCATGGAAATGGTGGTGAAGACACCGGCCACGGCCAGCCACAACAGCAGCGGCATGTAACCGGCCAGGCGGCTGGCATAGGCCATCGACAGCACGCCGGCACCGATATTGGTGCCCACGATCATCGCCACGGCCTCGACGAAGGTCAGGCGTTTGACCTCCAGGCCCGATGAATCGGATACGGACGCGTCAGCACCGCCGAAGGCGGTGTTGGGTTTTGCACTCATGATCACACTCACTGCGTATTTGTATTTATTACCGGAAGCACCTGAAACGATGCGTCACTGGCCCATCGTGATGAGGGGCGCTGTTCCATGGATTTTTCGAGCGACGGGCAAAATATCACACGGAGCGTTCGAAATAACATTCACACTAGGCAATGAGGTGTTACACGATTTTTCGTGAAAAAGTTATTTAAAATCAGATAGTTATGCTGGTTTAAAGAGAGCAGGATCAAGGTCAAGCCCGACCAAGGTCGGGCCACCTTGTAGGTGAAAAGATCAGAATTCCAGACAGATCTTGCCGAAATGTCGGTTACTTTCCTGATAACGGAAGGCCTCGACGATCTGCTCCAGGGCGAAGGTCTTGTCGATCACCGGCTTCAGGCCATTGGCATCGATCGCCCGGATCATCGCCTGCTGCTGGGCCCGGCTGCCAACCAGCACGCCCTGCAGGCGGATCTGCCGGACCAGGGCCTGCACCAGCGGCAGTTGCCCGGCGACGCCGGTGAGGATACCGATCAGCGAGACATGGCCGCCGATGCGCGCGGCGATCATCGATTGCTCCAGGGTGGCCGGCCCGCCCACTTCGATCACATGATCGACACCGCGGTTGTTGGTGAGCTGGCGCACGGTTTCGCCCCAGGCCGGGGTCTTGCGGTAGTTGATCAGGTGATCGGCGCCCATGGCCTTGAGCCGTTCGAGCTTCTCGTCACTGGACGAGGTGGCGATCACCGTGGCGCCAGCCAGCTTGGCGAACTGCAGGGCGAAGATCGACACGCCCCCGGTGCCTTGCACCAGCACGGTATCGCCGGGCTTGAGCGAATCATCGACCATCAGCGCCCGCCAGGCGGTCAACCCCGCAGTGGTCAGGGTCGCTGCTTCGGCATGGCTGTAACCCTTGGGGGCATGGGTGAAGGAAGTGGCACGGGCGGTCACCTGCTCGCGGGCATAGCCGTCGATACCGTCGCCCGGCACCGTGGCGAAGCCTTCCACCAGCGCCTGACCGTCCAGCCAGTCGGGGAAGAAGGTGCTGACCACCGCATCGCCTACGGCGAACTCGCTGACGCCAGCGCCGACAGCGGTCACCACCCCTGCTCCGTCGGCCATGGGAATGCGCGATTCGCTCGGCCCCCACGCGCCGCTGACCACGGCGAAGTCGTGATAGTTGAGCGAGTTGGCGTGCAGGCGCACGGTGATTTCGCCCGCCTTGGGTGCTGCGGCCTCGCAGGTGCCGACCTGCACCTTGTCGTAACCACCGCCCGCCTGGACGTAGATAGCCTTGCTGGTCATGGGAATCTCCTGATTCGATCCGACAAATAGCTCATCAGTCTTTGCCGGGCACAGGCGCAGGTCAAGCGACCGCACTTGCGAAACATCCAGACAAACCACGATAATGCGAGTAATTATCAATTACCAACGGGTCGCACCGCTCATGCCCGCCCCCGATCACACCGCCCTGCATGCGCTTTACAGTGAACACAACGGTTGGTTGAAGAACTGGCTGCGCGCTCGCCTGGGCAATGCCAGCGATGCCGCGGACCTGGCCCAGGACACCTTTATCCGGGTACTGACCGCACGCAATGTCGAGAGCATTCGCGAGCCGCGCAGCTACCTGGGCGCCATCGCCCATGCGCTGATGGTCGACAAGTTCCGCCGCAAGGCGCTGGAACAGGCCTACCTGGCCGAACTGGCGAGCCGGCCGGAGCGCATGGCCGATTCGCCGGAAACCCGTCTGCTGATCCTTGAAACCCTGGTGGCCGTGGACACCCTGCTCGACGGGCTTGGAGAACGCACCCGGCAGATCTTCCTGGCGGTGCAACTGGAAGGCTTGAGCTATGTGGCCACCGCCGAGCGCCTCGGGGTTTCGGTTACCACGGTGAAAAAACACCTGATCCGCGCCATGACCCACTGCCTGTTGCTGACGGATGACTGAATGGCCCAGCCCCCCGATTACCGCACCCTGGAAGCGGCGGCCACCTGGTTCGTCCAGCTCAACGCCGCCAAGCCCAGCGATGCCCAACTGCAGGCCTGGCAGGAATGGCTGGGCAAAAGCCAGGCCCATGCCCAGGCCTGGGCGCGGGTGGAAAAGCTGCAACGGCAACTGGGCAGCCTGCCCGCCGATGTCGCCCTACCGACCCTGGCCGGCGTACGTGCCCGTCGTCGCGCCGTGCTCAAGACCCTGGCCATGCTCCTGGCGGTGGGCACCAGCGGCTGGGTTTTGCGTGAAAGCCATCCGGGCCAGGCGCTGATGGCCGAACTGCGCACCGGCAAGGGCCAGCGCCACAAGCTCAGGCTCAGCGACGGCAGCCAGCTTGAGCTCAATACCGACAGTGCCGTGGACATCCACTTTGACCACCGGCAGCGGCAGATTCGCCTGTACCAGGGTGAAATCATGGTACAGACCGCCAGCGACCCAGCCGCCCGCCCCTTCCTGGTACAGACGGCCGAAGGCAGCGTTCGTGCCCTGGGCACGCAATTCAGCGTGCGCAGCGACAACGGCGTAAGCCGGGTCAGCGTGCTGCAACACGCCGTGGAGCTACACCCGGTGGATCAGCCGCAGCTGATGCTGCGCCTGGATGCCGGCCAGTCAGCCAGCTTCGATCACCGCCACATTGCCCCGGCCAGCACCCTCGCCCCCGGTGCCGACGCCTGGACACAGGGCATGCTGACGGTGATCGAGTGGCGCCTGGCCGACTTCATCAACGAACTGCATCGCTATCGCCCAGGCGTCCTGCGCTGCGCCGAGGGGGTCGCTGACCTGCGCCTGTCCGGTGCATTTCGCATCGACGATACCGACACCATCCTGGAAAACCTCGCCGCTTCCCTACCCGTCAAGGTGAAGTACCTGACGCGCTACTGGGTGAGCATCGAGGCGGCCTGATTATTTTCAAGAGCAGGGTTGCCGATTTTCATTCTCATTCGGCTACGCAGGTAGAGCAGCCCATCCAACTGCCCCCTCTGCCCAGCCAATCGAAGGAAAACCTGCATGACCCGCATTTGCCCACGGGCGCCCCGCCCCTTGGTTCGCGCCGTTCACCTGGCGTTGTTCGGCCTGACCCTGGCCCCGGTGCCCCTGCTGGCATTGCTGCCCACCCCTGCCCTGGCCCAGAGCGCCAGCCCCCACTTCCAGATTGCCCCGGGCCCGCTGGGCACCAACCTGAGCCTGTTCGCCACTCGCGCCAACATCACCCTGTCCTTCGATGCCCGCCAGACCCAGGGCCGGCAATCAGCCGGCCTGCAGGGCAACTACTCGGTGGAGGAAGGCCTGGCGCGTCTGCTCCAGGGCAGCGGCCTGCAGGCCCAGCGCCAGAGCAACGGCGGCTATGTGCTGGTGACGACGACCAGCGATGGCACGGTAGAACTGGGTGCGACCAGCATCAACGGCCAGCTGCTGGGCGAAACCACGGAAAACACCGGCTCCTACACCACCGGCGCGTCACGGACCGCGACCAAGCTGCCACTGTCGATCCGTGAAACACCGCAGTCGATCACCGTGATGACCCGCCAACTGATGGACGACCAGGGTGCCCAGAGCATCTCCGATGTGCTGCGCAATACCCCCGGCGTTTCCGCCCAGACCTATGACAGCGACCGCACCGAGTTCTCCAGCCGCGGTCTGGTGATCACCAACTACCAGTACGACGGGGTCAACACCATCTACGACGGTGTCTACGGCGAAGGCACCGCCCATGTCGACATGGCCATCTATGACCGCGTCGAAGTGCTCAAGGGCGCCACCGGCCTGATGACCGGCTCCGGCGATCCGTCGGCCACCGTCAACCTGATCCGCAAGAAACCCACCGCGCAGTTCCAGGCTTCGCTCAGCGGCAGTGCCGGCAGCTGGGACGACTACCGCGGCGAAGGCGATGTCTCCGGGCCGCTGAACAGCAGCGGCACCCTGCGTGGACGCTTCGTCGGTGCGCAGCAGGACAGGCAGGGCTACCAGGACCACTACCAGCAGAAGAAAGAGGTGTACTACGGCATCCTCGAAGCCGACCTCACCCCCGATACCCTGCTGACCGTTGGCATGGACCAGCAGGACACCACCCCGCGCGGCACCTCCTGGACCGGCAACCCGGTGTACTACAGCGATGGCGGTCGTACCGATTTCTCCCGCTCGTTCAACCCGGGCGCCGACTGGAGCCGTCGCGACTTCCAGAACCGCACCTACTTCGCCTCCCTCGAACAGGCCCTGGCCAACGACTGGTCGCTCAAGCTCAGCCTCAACCAGTTGCAGAGCGACCACGACACCCGCCTGGCGTCTGCCAGCGGCGGCTCACCGGACCGCGCCGGCGAAGGCATGTTTTTCTATTGGGGCCGCTGGGAAGGCCATCGGGTGCAGAACAGCGCCGATCTGAATCTCTCCGGCCCGTTCAGCCTGTTCGGCCGCCAGCATGACCTGGTGGTCGGTTACAACGCCTCCTACTCGCGCCAGACCGGCAGCACCTGGGACACCAGCGAATTCGGCTTGGTGCCGGGCAGCATCTTCGACTGGAAGGGCCACATCGGTGTGCCGGACTTCCCGAAGAACGGCAAGTACGAACAGAAGAAGAGCCAGACCGGTGCCTACATCGCCACCCGCCTGCGCCCTACCGACGAACTCTCGGTGATCCTCGGCAGCCGGGTCAGCACCTTCAAGTACCACGACGACTACGACTATGACGGCCTGAACCCGAACTTCCAGGACAACTCGGCCAGCTACAAACAGCACGGCGTGGTCACCCCCTACGCCGGTGTCGTGTATGACCTGGACGACACCTACTCGGTGTACACCAGCTACACCTCGATCTATCAGCCGCAGAGCAACAAGGACGCCAACGGCTCCACCCTCGACCCGGTCGAAGGCGACAGCTACGAAGCCGGCCTGAAGGCGGCCTACTTCGACGGCCGACTCAATGCCAGCCTGGCGGTGTTCCGCATCGAACAGGACAACGTGGCCGAATCGGTCGGCACCAACCCGATCACCAACGAAGGCATCTACAAGGCCGTCAGCGGGGCGACCACCAAAGGCGTGGAGCTGGAAATCGCCGGCGAATTGCAAGAAGGCTGGAACCTCTCGGCCGGCTACACCTACGCCCGTACCCGCGATGCCGACGAGCAACGCATGTATGGCTTCCCCATGAGTACCAGCAAGCCTGAACACCTGGTGCGGCTGTTTACCACTTACCGCCTGCCGGGCATGCTCGACAAGGTCACGGTCGGTGGCGGGGTGAACTGGCAGAGCGCGTTCTACGGCAAGATCTACAGCGGTGCGGTGAACGACTACACCTACATCAAGCAAGGCGGCTACACCCTGGTCGACCTGATGAGCCGCTACCAGTATGACCAGCACCTGAGCTTCACCCTCAACGCCAACAATATCTTCGACAAACGCTACCTGACCGGGCTGGGCAACTTCGATACCACCTATTACGGTGAGCCGCGTAACCTGATGCTGACCACGCGCTGGGATTTCTGAGACCGCTTCGCGGGGCAAGCCCGCTCCCACAGGCCAGTGTGGGAGCGGGCTTGCCCCGCGATGATTTCAAATCACCCCTGAAGCAACACCCGCAACGCCCGGCAGTCCGCCGCATGCCAGTCCGCCAGCTCCGGCCAGGGGTTGTCCGGCAGGTTGACCAGGATGGTCCGGGCACCCGCCGCCCGGCCGCAGTCGAGGTCGAAGCGGTAGTCGCCGACCATGACCATCTCCCCGGGCGCCACCGCCCAGGCGTCGGCCAGTTTCAGCAGGCCACCGGGGTGCGGCTTGGGCGGTGCTTCGTCGCGCCCCAGCACGTACTGCTCGGCAAAGCAGTCCGCCAGGCCAATGGCTTCGAGCGTGACATGGGCCAGTTCGCGGGCATTGCGGGTGAGGATGCCCAGTTGGCAACCACGGGCAACCAGCTCACGCACCAGCTCCACCGCCCCGACTGCCGCCGTCGAACCGATCGCCAGATCGCGTTCGTGCTCCAGCAACCAGGCGTGCTTGGCCGCAGCCTCTGCCGCGGGCAAGGCGGCCAGGTGGGTGAGGATGTCGTGGTCAGGTGGGATCTCCAGCGCCTCGCGGATGGCGGCGAAGTCATGCACCGCCACCGTCAGGGTGCCATCCATGTCGAACACCCAGTGACGGATATCCTTGAGGCTCATGCCCAGTCCTTGCGCTGACGGATCAGGCCTTCCTGGCAGGACGACGCCACCAGTTGCCCGGCCTGGTTGTAGATATTGCCGCGGGAGAAGCCGCGGGCATTGCCGGCCCAGGGGCTGTCCATGGCATACAGCAGCCACTCATCGGCGCGCAGGTTGCCGTGGAACCACAGGGCATGGTCGAGGCTGGCGACCTGCATGTCTTTTTCCCACACCGATTTGCCGTGGGGCAGCAGCGAGGTGGTCAGCAGGCCGAAGTCCGAGGCGTAGGCCAGCATGTATTTGTGCAGTGCCGGCACGTCCGGCAGGTTGCCATCGGCGCGGAACCAGATGTACTTCACCGGATCGCCCACCTTGGGGTTGAACGGGTCTTCCTCGGTCACCGGGCGCATCTCGATCGGCTTGGCGCACAGCATCTTGTCGCGGATCGATTCGGGCAGGCGGTCGGCCATGCGCTGGGCCAGTTCCACTTCCGACGGCAGGTTTTCCGGCCCCACCACCTTCGGCATCTGGGTCTGGTGTTCGAAGCCTTCTTCGTCGTACTGGAACGAGGCACTGCAGGTAAAGATCGGCTGGCCCTTCTGGATCGCCGTCACCCGCCGGGTGCTGAAACTTCCGCCGTCGCGCACGCGATCAACCGAGTAGACCACCGGCATCGCCGCATCGCCCGGGCGCAGGAAATAGCCGTGCAGGGAATGCACGTGACGCGCCTCTTCGACCGTCTGGCTGGCGGCCGACAGCGATTGTCCCAGTACCTGACCACCGTACAGCTGGCGAAAGCCCAGGTCCTGGCTTCGCCCGCGAAACAGGTTTTCCTCGATGGCTTCCAGACTCAACAGGTCGACCAGATCGTCCAACACGTGGCTCATTCAAGATTCTCCAAAGCGATGCGCACCTGGGCAAATAATACAGGGTTTGTCATCGCTCACCCCTATGTTGTGCCATTCAGCCACGCAGGGTCTGTTGCCACTGGGCACGAGAGATGCGGTACAGCACATGGGCACGCAGCGGATGCCCCTCGGGCAGTTTCGGGTGCATGAAGCTGCCCTCGATGTCCTGCTGCATGCCGATGGCCTGCATGACTTTCTGCGACGGCAGGTTGCTCTCGCTGGTGAACGACACTACCTGCTCCAGGCCCAGCTGGGCGAAGGCGCAACGCAGGCTGGTCCAGGCCGCCTCGCTGGCAAACCCCAGCCCCCAGTGCCGGCGCGCCAGGCGCCAGCCGATCTCCACCGCCGGGGTGAAGTCGGCCTCGAAACTGACATTGAGCAGGCCGGTCATGCCGATGAAGGCGCCGCTGTCCTTGCGCTCCAGGGCCCACAGGCCGAAACCGTATTCGTTGAAATGGCCACGGATGCGGCCGATCAGGGCGGCGCTTTCCAGGCGTGTCATGGGCGCTGGGAAGTAGCGCATGACCTGGGGATCGGCACACATGGCCGCGAACTCGGCAAGATCGTCGTCCTGCCATTGGCGCAGCACCAGTCGTGCGCTCTCCAGTTCAAGTGGGGGGATCATCGCCTGCTCCTCAGTCCATCACCGGAATGATTACAGAGTAGGCAGGTGCCGGAAAGCCAGCGCTCCGACCGGAGGGAATCGGCGAAGATTTTTTTCACATCCACTTCACCTGCTCTCCACGGCTCGGCCCCTAGAGTGCCGCCACCTCGTAGTGCCTGCCCCGCCCGGCAGCCACCCGATTCGATTCCGCGTCATGGAGTAGCAGTATGTTGCCAAGCGAAGCTCACACCACCCCGCCAACACCCGAGCGACGACGCCAACTGACTGGCAAAACCAAACTTATTGGCCTGTGCGCCTTGCTGGTACTGGCTTCCCTCACCACATGGGCCTCAACGAGAACGCGCATCGTGGACCTGAGCAGCGACACGCAAATGCACAGCCGTGGGGTCTACAAGGAATGGGCCAAGGGGTCGGTGATCGTGCTGATCCGTCACGCCGAACGCTGCGACCGGTCGAGCAACCCGTGCCTGGGTGATCCGACGGGTATTACCGTGGCCGGCAGCCAGGCCGCACGGGATGTCGGCACGGGGCTGCAAACACTGGGCCTCGAAGACGCCGATCTGCTCAGCAGCCCGCAAGTCAGGACCCGCCAGACCGCGCACTTCATCTTCGGTAAAGCCATCGCCACGCAAGACTGGGTGCAAGCCTGTGACCAGGACTTCGCCGACGAAACCCTGGCCCACAAGGCGCCCGCGCATAACCTGGTGCTGGTGACCCACAGCGGCTGTATCGACCATATGGAGCGCCAGCTGAACGTCCCCGGCGCCCTGCGCGCCAGCGACTATGCCAGCGCCCTGTTCATTTCGGTGGCCGCCAACGGCAAACCGCGAATCCTCGGCCAGATGAACGCCAGCGAATGGCAAAAACTCCTGGACAGCACAAGGACGTGAGTATGCACGGCACTTCACGCAAGGCCTTCTACCTGGTCAACCTGGGTATCCCGCTGTTGCTCGCGGCTGTCGTGTTCCTGATGTTCGACCTGACGCACCTGGACCGCTGGATCAGCAACCTGCTGCTCGATCCGGCCAGCGGCCAGTTCCCGCTGCTGCACGACCAGTGGTTCGAGAAGGTCACCCACAAATGGCCGCGGCTCCTGCCGAACTGGACCGGTGAGGCGGCCATCATCGGCTCGCTGCTGTCGTTCATCTGGCCACGCCTGGCCGGGTATCCGCGGCTCGCCCACAGCCCCCTGCTGGAGAAATCGCGGATTGCCCCGCTGCTGCGCTTCAGCACCCGGCATCGGCGTGATTTTCTTTTCGTGGTCGTGGCCTTCGCCCTGTGCACCACGGTGATTCACTACCTCAAGAGCCACACCAGCGTGTACTGCCCGGTGGAAACCACCCTGTACGGCGGCCCGCAACTGCGCAGCGAGTGGTTCGAGCACTTCTCCTGGTTCGAAAAGGCCGGGGACGGTCGCTGCTGGCCAGGCGGCCACGCTTCCAGTGGTTTTACCCTGCTGGCCCTGTACTTCGTCGCCCGTCGTCATCGCTGGCAATACGCGCGTCCCCTGCTGATCGCAATCCTGCTGCTGGGCTTCGTCTACGGCACCACCCGCGTACTGCAGGGCTGGCACTACATGTCGCACACCTTCTGGGCCGGTATTTTCGTCTGGCTGACCACCTGGCTGACCGCGCTGTGCTTCTACGGGCGACAGGCCTTACAAGCACCCGTCAGGCGCGTTACACGCGCATCGCAGGCACCCGCCGTCAGCGCCATGCCAGCAGCACTACGCCCAGAGTGACCAGGCTGATGCCCGCCCACTGGCGCAGGTCGAGCTTCTCGCCGAGCAGGGTCACCCCGAGCACGGCGACCAGCACCACGCTGAGTTTATCCACAGGGGCGACCTGGGAGGCCTGCCCCAGTTGCAGTGCGCGGAAGTAACAGATCCAGGAAGCACCGGTGGCCAGCCCGGAGAGCACCAGGAACAGGTAGCTGCGCGCCGGGATCTCGCGCAGCGACTGGTACTGGCCGGTGGCATACAGAATCAATGCCAGGCTGACCAGCACCACCACGGTGCGCAACAAGGTGGCGAAGTCGGAATTGATACCACTGATGCCGACCTTGGCGAAGATCGCAGTCAGCGCGGCAAACACCGCAGAAAGCACGGCCCAGAATGTCCAGGAAGCCAGCATCGTCAGTTCGCCCGTGGTTGAGGTCGTCGATCTGTTTACAAGGTAGCGCAAGGGCCGCGGCAACTGGCAAGATCGTCTTCTGTCCCGGCCAAGAACCTGCCATGCCCCTGCCGCTGATCTATCACGATGACTACAGCCCGGCGTTTCCTGCCGAGCACCGCTTTCCGATGGACAAGTTCCGCCTGTTGCGCGACCACCTGGTCGACAGCGGCCTGACCACCGACCAGGCCCTGCTGCGCCCGGAAATCTGCCCCAACGATATCCTCGCCCTGGCCCATGACCGCGATTACATCGAGCGGTACATGAACGGTGAACTGTCGCGCGAAGACCAGCGACGCCTCGGCCTGCCCTGGAGCGAAGCCCTGGCGCGACGCACCGTGCGCGCGGTTGGCGGCTCGTTGCTGGCCGCCGAGCAAGCGCTGCAACATGGCATCGCCTGCCACCTGGCCGGCGGCACCCATCATGCCCACTACGATCATCCGGCCGGCTTCTGCATCTTCAATGACCTGGCGGTGATCAGCCATTACCTGCTGGAGGCCGGCCGGGTGCACAAGGTGCTGATCTTCGATTGCGACGTCCACCAGGGCGACGGCACCGCACGCATCCTCCACGACACCCCGGACGCGATCACCGTGTCGTTGCACTGCGAACAAAACTTTCCGGCGCGCAAGGCCCAGAGCGACTGGGACATTCCCCTGCCGCGCGGCATGGGCGACCAGGCCTACCTGAAGGTGGTCGAAGACACCCTGAACTACCTGCTGCCCTTGTACCGACCCGACCTGGTGCTCTATGACGCCGGCGTCGATGTGCACAAGGACGACGCCCTGGGCTACCTGCAATTGACCGACGAAGGGCTCGCCGCCCGTGACGAGCACGTGCTGCGCCAGTGCCTGGGCCGGGACATCCCGGTGGTCGGGGTGATCGGTGGCGGCTACAGCAAGGACCGCCAGGCCCTGGCCCGTCGCCATGGCATCCTCCATCACAGCGCCAGCCGGGTACTGGGTTACTCACAATGACTGTGGAGCCGCCTGTGGATAACCTGCGCGAAAGCCACTCCAGGCCTTTGTTTACCTGGCGTTGAGAGGACTGCTCATTTTTTGTTCAGTGTTTCCGGGCCTCTCGCTGGGGTAGAATGCCGGCTCTTTTTTCCAGCTTGCAGCCGACCATGACCGACACCCGCTCCGCCGACCGCCCACACGTTGCCATTATCGGAGGCGGGCCGGCCGGGTTGATGGCCGCCGAAGTGCTGAGCCAGGCCGGGCTTGCCGTGGACCTGTACGACGCGATGCCGTCGGTGGGACGCAAATTCCTCCTGGCCGGGGTCGGCGGCATGAACATCACCCACTCCGAGCCCTACCCTGCCTTCATTTCACGCTATGCCGAGCGCGCGGGTGAAATCGCCGGCCTGCTTGAAGGGTTCGACGCCGATGCCTTGCGCCAGTGGATTCACGACCTGGGCATCGAAACCTTTGTCGGCAGTTCCGGTCGGGTCTTCCCGCGCGACATGAAAGCCGCGCCGCTGCTGCGCGCCTGGCTCAAGCGCCTGCGCGATGCCGGGGTAGTTATCCACACCCGTCACCGCTGGCTTGGCTGGAATGCCGATGGCAGCCTGCGGATCGGTTATCCACAGGGCGAACTGGCATTCAACCCGGCAGCCACGGTACTGGCCCTGGGTGGCGGCAGCTGGGCGCGCCTGGGTTCCGATGCGGCGTGGCTGCCCTGGCTTGTGGATAAAAACGTGCAGGTCGCGCCCTTGCAGGCGGCCAACAGCGGTTTCGAGGTGCAGGCCTGGAGCGACCTGCTCAAGGACAAGTTTGCCGGCGCCCCGCTGAAGAACATCGCCTTGAGCCTTGCCGGCCAGGCGCCGCGCCTGGGTGAATGCATCGTCACCGCCCAGGGCCTGGAGGGCAGCCTGGTGTATGCCTGGTCGGCGCAGATCCGTGAAACCATCAACCGCACCGGCAGCGCCACCGTGCTGCTCGACCTGCTGCCCAACCGGGCTGTGGATAACATCGAAAAAGCCCTGGCCAGGCCACGCGGCTCGCGCTCGATGGCCAAGCACCTGCACAGCCAACTGGGCCTGGATGGGGTCAAGGCGGCCCTGCTGCGCGAGTTGACCGATGCACCGACCTTCGCTGATCCTGCCTTGCTGGCCCGGGCGATCAAGGCGCTGCCGATCGAACTGCTGCGCCCTCGCCCGCTGGATGAAGCGATCAGCAGTGCCGGTGGCGTGGTCTTCGAGGCGCTGGACCAGCACCTGATGCTCAAGGCCATGCCGGGGGTGTTCTGCGCTGGGGAGATGCTCGACTGGGAAGCGCCAACCGGCGGCTACCTGCTGACTGCCTGTTTTGCCAGTGGCCGCAAGGCGGGGTTCGGGGTGCTGGAGTGGCTCAAGCCGTAAGGAATGCGGTGTATTCATCGCAGGCTTCGCCAGCTCCCACAACCATTGAATCATCACTGATCCCTGTGGGAGCTGGCGAAGCCTGCGATGGGCCGCACAGCGGCCCCGACTGAATCAAGGCTTGCGCTTGCGCGGCCCGGTATTGAAGGTCGGCACCTTGCGCACCGGCTTGGCCGCCGGTGCCGGCGCCGAGGTCTCGGCACTGTCCATCCAGCGCCCGAGGCTGCGCTTGCTGCTGCTCTCTTTGGGCTTCTTGGGTTTCTTCGGCTTCTTCAGCACCTGGCCATTGGCATCGGTCATCGGCACCCGGTGGTCGGGGATGAAATCCGGTTCCTCATGCCGCGGCAGGGTTTTGCGGGTCAGGGTTTCGATGGCCGACAGCAATTGCACTTCATCGGCACACACCAGCGAGATCGCCTCGCCGCTGTTACCGGCACGACCGGTACGGCCGATGCGGTGGATATAGTCCTCGGCCACGATCGGCAGGTCGAAGTTGACCACCAGCGGCAGGTCGTCGATGTCCAGGCCACGCGCCGCCACGTCGGTGGCTACCAGGATCTGGATCTCGCGGGCCTTGAAACTGTCCAGGGCGCGCTGGCGGGTAGCCTGGGGCTTGTCGCCATGAATGCCGTCGGCGTTCACACCCTGGCCACGCAGGCGCTCGACCAGTTGATCGACGCCGTTGCGGGTCTTGGCGAACACCAGCACCTGCTTCCAGCGTTGCTTGCGCAGCAGGTGGCTGAACAGCTCCGGCTTGCGCTTCTTGTCCACCGGCACGATCCACTGCTTGACCGTGCTGGCGGTGACGTTGCGCGGGCTGACTTCGATGCTCAGCGGGTCGTTGAGGGTCTGCCCGGCCAGCATGCGGATCTCGTCGGAGAAGGTGGCCGAGAACAGCAAGGTCTGCCGGCGTGCCGGCAAGGCGGCATAGACCGAACGCAGTTCCTCGGCAAAACCCAGGTCGAGCATGCGGTCGGCTTCGTCGAGCACCAGGGCCTGCAACTGGTTGAACTTCACCGCGTTCTGGCGGAACAGGTCGAGCAGGCGCCCGGGCGTGGCCACCAGCAGGTCGATGCCCTTGCGCAGCTTCATCATCTGCGGGTTGATGCTGACCCCGCCGTACACCGCATAGGTGCGCAACGGCAGGTGCTCGGCGTATTCACGAATGTTGTTGTGCACCTGCTCGGCCAGTTCGCGGGTCGGCACCAGCACCAGGGCGCGGACCGAGTTGCTGGCGACCTGGGCGCCTTCCAGGGTCAGGCGCTGCAGCAGCGGCAAGGCGAAACCTGCAGTCTTGCCGGTACCGGTCTGGGCCGCGGCCATCAGGTCACGGCCGGCCAGCACGGCAGGAATCGCCTGGGCCTGGACCGGCGTCGGAGTGTTGTAGTCCAGGCGCTCGAGCGCGCGCAGCAAGGGTTCAATCAGGCCGAGTTTGGCGAATGTCATGGCAATACCGTCAGGGGATTTCAGCAATGGCGGCAGTTTACCTTGTTCCGCCTGCGCCTTCCTGACAAACCTCCTTCACCGCCTGCTTGTGCGCCTTGCGTGCTTCGCGCACCTGCGGCTCTTCATTTTTGCCAGGTTCGCTGGTCGGCTTGCGCCACTGCGGCAGGCCGATCAGCACCACCGCGCCGATGATGACCGCCATGGCCACGCACTCCTCGAAACCGATCTGCTCGCCGGCAAACAGGATGCCCAGCAACACCGCGACCGCCGGGTTGACGTAGGCATAGCTGGTGGCCGCCGCCGGGCGCACATGCTTGAGCAGGTACATATAGGCGCTGAACGCCAGGATCGAACCGAAGAACACCAGGTAGGCCAACGCGCCCCAGCCGGCCGCCGTGGGCATCTGGGTCATGCGTTCGCCACTCAGGGCGCTGCCCAGCAACAGGGCGACGCCACCGACGAGCATTTCCGCGGCACTGGCCATCGGCCCCTGGGGCAGCGGCAGGCTCTTGCTCCAGACCGAGCCGAAGGCCCAGGAGGCCGCAGCGAACAGAATCAATGCCGCGCCCATGGGGCTGGCCTGCAGGTTGGAACCCAGGTTGAGCAGGGCAATGCCGATCAGCCCGAGGAAGATCCCGGCCCATTCCAGGCGGGTGTTGCGCTGGCCCCAGAACAGCCCGAACAACAGGGTGAACAGCGGCACCGTCGCCACCGCCAGGGCGGCAACGCCAGAGGCCACGCCGGCATGTTCGGCCAGGGTCACGCCACCGTTGCCACAACTGAGCAGCAAGATGCCGATGATGCCGGCGGCACGCCATTGCCGCCAGGTCGGCGCCGGCACGCCGCGCCAGCGCAGGAAGCCGTACAACAGGGTACCGGCGATGACAAAGCGCACCCCGGCCATCAACAACGGCGGCCAGGATTCGACACCAATGCGAATGACCAGGTAGGTCGAGCCCCAGACCAGGTACAACGCCAGGAAGGCGCCGATCAATACCAAAGGAAAGCGACGAGAGGCAGGCATGGCAGGCTCGAATTCTGATTGTCGGGGGGATTAGTTTAGAAAGGCAGGCGCGTAAACATAAGTTACAAAACCTGTTTAAATGAACCGTATACTTTTGAAAGCACGGTTTTTCACATCCCGAACCTTTGATTGCAAACCCACCACCGGTAGCCCATGGACAAGTACGATCGCATGCTCCTCAGCGCCCTGCTGGAAAACGGCCGCGCTTCCTTCGCTGAACTCGCGCGCAAGGTCAACCTGTCGGCCCCTGCCGTTGCCGAACGGGTCGCCAAGCTTGAAGCCAGTGGGGTCATCACCGGCTACCAGGCCAAGGTCGACCTGGACAAGATCGGCCTGCCGATCCAGTGCGTGATCGAGTTGCGCCTGGCCAGCCACGGCAACCAGCAAACCTATGAAGAACTCACCCAGATCCCGCAACTGACCGAATGCCATCGGGTCACCGGCGACCCCTGCGTGATCATGCAGGCAGCGGTGGGTTCGATGCCGGAACTGGAAGAGCTGATCAACCGGGTCGCCCAGTTCGGTTTCAGCAAGACCTCGATCATTCTCTCCAGCGCCGTGGAGCGGCGTCTGCCGCTGGGCCACCTGGAGCACAACGGCAAGAAGGCCTAGCGGTAGGCCTTGAGCGCTTCGCCGATCTTCGCCGCGGGGACTTTCTGCAGGCTGCAGAACAGTTGGTGGGACACCCCGTTGACGCCCTGCTCGCGCAAGCGCCCGGCCAGGTGCTGGGCCAGGTTGGCGGCCATTTCCGCATCGGCCATGGCCCGGTGCGCGGTGCCGGTGTCCGGCAGGCCGGCCCAGCGGGTCAGGGTGCCCAGCTTGTGGTTGGGCGCAGCCGGCAACAGGCGCCGGGCCAGCAGCATCGAGCAGGCGAAACGCTGGCTGCGGCTGCGGCCGATTTGCGCCAGCTCGAAGTCCCAGAACTTCTGGTCGAACGAGGCGTTGTGCGCCAGCAACGGGGTATCGCCGACAAAGTCGGCCACCTCGTTCATCACCTGGGCAATCGGCGGCGCGCTGCGCAGCATGGCCGTGGTGATGCCGGTCAGGCCGGCGACGAAGGCCGGCACCGGCAGCCCGGCGTTCATCAGGCTCTGGTAGCGATCGACAATGCGTCCGCGTTCGAGCATGACCACCGCCACTTCGGTGGCCCGGCAGCCGGTGCCCGGCGAGATGCCGGTGGTTTCAAAGTCGATGACCGCTATACGTTCCACAACATAACCTCGATAAAACCTAGTGCTTGAGCAGCAAGCCGCCCTCGATGGGCACGTAGCGGCTGGCGGCGCGAATCAGTGAATTGGCGGTCAGGCCCGGCACCCCGTAGGCCACCGCTTCGATGCCATGGCGGCTGATGACCCGTTCCAACAGCAGGTCGAAGTCACCGTCGCCGGAGGCCAGCACCACCTCGTCGACCCGGGCGGCGGCATCGATCACATCCAGGGTGATGCCCACGTCCCAGTCGCCCTTGGCCGAGCCGTCGCTGCGCTGGATATAGGGCTTGAGTTTGACCGTGAAACCGAGGTTGCGCAGGATCTGCTGGAACTGCTGTTGCTTGCTGTCGCCACGGTCGATGGCGTAGGCCACCGCTTCGACGATCTGCCCGCGCTGGCTGATATCGGCCCACAGCGCCGCATAGTTGAAGTGACAGCCGTAGGCCTGGCGCACGGTGTAGTAGAGGTTCTGCACATCGGCGAATACCGCGATCTTCTTCACCGCTCGTCCTCTTGGCGCCGGGGCGCTGTTGCCGGCCGCCGCACACCGGGGCCGTTTCGGCGCCCAGTATGCCAGCCTGGAGGCGGTGCGGGTATGCGCGCTCAGACGAAGGTGTCGTCGCCGTCGAAGAAGCCGCCGTCGTCGCTGCCGTAGTCGGCGTCCATGAAACCGCCCTGGTCGTAGCCGTTGTCGGCGGTCAGGCGCTGCTCGTCGTTGCCACCCCAGCCACCGCTGCTGTCGCTGGCCGGTGCCGGCTCTTCCTTGATCACCTCAGCCACTTCTTCAGGTTGCGAGTGATGGTTGAACAGGCTGCTGATGCCCTGGGCGAGCATCACCCCACCGGCCACGCCTGCGGCCGTCTGCAAGGCGCCGCCGAGAAAACCGCTGGCGCCACCGCGCGCCGCCGGCGCCGGTGCGGCGTTGAAGCCTTGCGCCGGGGCTGCACCCGGTTGATTGAACGAACGGGCAGGCTCGCGCCAGCCTCCGCCTGTCGATGCCGGTGGATTTTGCACCGGTTGCGGGTCACGGCTGGCGCCGCCGAAGATACTCGAAAGAAAGCCACCGCCCGTGCCCGGCGCGCTGGCCGGTGCCTGGGCCCTGGCTTGTTTCAGCTGCTCTTGCAGTTGCTTGTTCTGCTCATCCAGGCGCTTGAGTGCGGCCTCCTGGACCAGGATCGCCTGGGCCATGTAATAGGGTGCCGACGGCTGTTGCTGCAGGTGCTCGGCGATGCGCGCCTGGGCCTGGGCATCACGGGGGACGGCCGGGTCATCGGCTTGCTTGAGTCGGCCGAACAGGCCATCGATCAGGGTTTGTTCTTCACTGTTCATTGCAACCTCATTCACAGCCGGAAAAATCGGGTCTACTGAAAATGGGGCGTCTGGCCCGCGGATTCAACACAAGGCCGGATGAAACTTTCTTCAGCTTGGGTGACGGCTGGGCTAAAGTTACGCCCTGCTTTTTTCACTATGAAATCGACCGATGAATCCGCTCAGTGTTCTGCGTGACTCCCTGTACTTCTTCCGCCGCCACCTGTTGAGCATCGCTCAGCTGTGCCTGCCGCTGGTGGTGCTCGAAGCGCTCGTCTCCCAATTGCTCTACCAGCAACTGGGCAAGGACGCGTCGCAAGCCTACGGCATGCTCGCCAGCCTGCTGTTCTACCCGCTGTACAGCGCCGCCCTGATTCTCTACCTCGATACCCGCACCAACGGCTACACCCCGCTCAAGCGCAACCTGCTGGCCATGGCCCTGCGCCTGTGGCCATCGTTTGCCCTGATGGTGATGCTCAGCTCGCTGCTGATCATGGCCGGCGCGGCGCTGTTCATCCTTCCGGGGATCTGGGTGATGGTCAACCTGGTGTTCGCCGAGTACCTGCTGGTGCTGCGCGGCCTGCCGCCGCTGGCAGCCATGCGCGAAAGCTTCCAGATGACTACCGGCAACTTCTGGCGGATCCTCACCTGCATCCTCGGCGTGCTGGCGCCGCTGTGGTTGATCGACGGCCTGACCCAGATGCTGCTGCCCGAGCCGTCGCCGCTGGTGCAACTGGCCATCGACAGCTTCAACGGCTTCCTGCAACTGTTCAGCACAGTGGTGATGTTCCGCCTGTACATGCTGGTCACTGAGGCTGCCGCCGTGCCTCCGGCGCCTTGAGCCACACGGGAAATCCTTCGACCTCCAATCGCTGTTCACCGGGTTTGACAATGCACGCGTGGTAGCCCCGCGCTGCCACCGCTAAAACCCGGTAACTGAAAGGATAAGGAAATTCCCCATGACCGAAGCACAGAACGAAACCCTGTACGCTGAAGAAATCTCCTCGTTTCGAGGCAGGATCTACATGCTTAAGGCGGGACGCGAAATCCCGCTTCGCCTCAGTCACTCGACGGACAAATGGACATGGGGTTTTACCCCTGAAAACGACTGGATCCAGGCAGGCGGCAATAAGGAGTCGCCCCTGTTCAACTTCATCTTCCATTCGCAGACCGAAGATCGCCTGCATTTCAATATCTTCGGTACCGGGCGAAAAGCGACGAAGAAACTCGGTATCAGCCTCAATGGCTACCTGGGACTCTACAAAGTGGCAGAGGTGACCGACTACTGGAAACTTGAACCACTGGCCTGGACGGAAAAAGGACTGGTCTGCCGCTGGCGCGACCATCAGGGGCATGAAGTCAAGGCGATCCAGGACTATCCCCATCGCCAGCCGGGCAAGTTCTTCCACTTGAACGTCTCGGAAGGCACCCCCCATGAGTTCCTGGTCGAGCGAATCGACTGAATGCTTCAGGTACCCCTTGGTTTCGCCCGCGCAGTCGCTTCGGCCACCAGCGGATCATCCGGCCAGTAGTGTTTCGGATAACGTCCCTTGAGGTCCTTCTTCACCTCGGCGTAGGTGGTGCGCCAGAAGTTGGCCAGGTCCTGGGTCACCTGTACCGGACGACGCGCCGGTGACAGCAGGTGCAACAGCACCTGCTGGCGACCCTGGGCGATGCGCGGGGTGTCGGCCAGGCCGAACAGTTCCTGCAGGCGCACGGCTAGGATCGGTGGCGTTTCACTGTAGTCCAGGCGGATGTTCGAACCCGAGGGTACGCTCAGGTGCACCGGCGCCCACTCATCCAGGCGCTGGGGCAACGGCCAGGGCAGCAAGTTGCGCAGGATCGAGGCCAGGTCGAGCTGGGCGAAATGGCTCAGGCGGGTGACTTTGCCCAGGTAAGGTAGCAGCCAGTCCTGCAGCGTCGCCAACAAGGCGGCATCGCTCAGGTCCGGCCATTCACTGCTATTGCCCGCCATCAGATCCAGCTGACGCAGCAATGCCACCCGCGCCTGCCACTGGCGCAGTTCCGGGGTCCAGGTCAGCAGCGCCAGCCCCTTGCGCCGGACCAGCTCCAGCAAGGCCCGGGCGCGGGCGTCCTCGTCCAGGCCGGTCATGGGTTCACGGCTGAGCACCAGCTCACCGACCTTGCGCTGGCGTTCGGCGCGCAGCACGTTTTCGCGTTCGTCCCAGTCCAGCACGTCAAGATTGCGCACCTGTTCGGCCAGCACGCCGTCGAACAGGGCCGGATCGAATTCAGCTGCCAGATAGATCCGTTCTTCGCGCTGGCCCTGGCGACTGCCCAGGTCGGCGATCACCAGCCACGGGCATTTCATCAAGGCATCGGGCTCGCCGAACTGCGCCGCGCGACCATTGGCCAGGCGGTACTCGCCGCCACCGGCACGGCGCTGCTGGGCCACCCGGTCCGGATAGGCCAGCGCCAGCAAGGCGCCCAGCCAGCGCGGATGATCGGGATCGGCCACTGCCGAAGCGGGTTTGCCACGCAACTGGCCGCGATACTGCCGGGCCAGTTGCCGGGCGCGCTGCACCCCACCCTGCCCGCCCCGGGCCGCGCGGCTCTCG
The DNA here is from genome assembly GCF_030272875.2 of Pseudomonas sp. BJa5. NCBI lineage: Bacteria > Pseudomonadati > Pseudomonadota > Gammaproteobacteria > Pseudomonadales > Pseudomonadaceae > Pseudomonas > Pseudomonas sp. BJa5. Next base: position 78,655 of record NZ_JALRNG020000007.1, on the reverse strand, counting down.
CCGCTGAGCAAGGCCAGGCGACTGTGCAGGTCGGCGCCGCCGCCACGCAGGATATCGCGCTCGCCGAGCAAGGCGGCGACGTCACAGGCCATGTCCGCCAGCCCCAGGTCCTGGCCGCGCAACAGCAAGTGGGCGATGCGTGGATGCGCGGGCAGTTCGGCCATCGCCTGGCCATGGGCCGTCAGGCTGTCACGACTGTCGGGCTTGAACGCCCCTAGGCGCTGCAACAGGTCCAGCGCCTGGGCATAGGCCGCCGACGGTGGCTGGTCGAGCCAGTTCAATTGCTCCGGTGTCACGCCCCAGCGGGCCAGTTGCAGGGCCAGCCCGGCGAGGTCGGCCTGGAGGATCTCGGCGGTGCCATAGGCGGCCAGTTGTTCATGCTGGGCCTCGGACCACAGGCGATAGCACACCCCCGGTTCCAGCCGCCCGGCCCGGCCGGCGCGTTGGGTGGCGCTGGCGCGGGAAATACGCTGGGTGTCCAGGCGGGTCATGCCGCTACCCGGATCGAAGCGCGGCACCCGCGCCAGCCCGGCATCGACCACCACACGCACGCCATCGATGGTCAGGCTGGTTTCGGCGATATTGGTCGCCAGTACCACCTTGCGCTTGCCGACCGGCGCCGGGTCGATGGCCGCACGCTGGGCGTTGAGGTCCAGCTCGCCATGCAAGGGGCACAAAAGAATATCCGCACGCTCGCCTACCACGTCCTGCAACGACTGGTGCACCCGACGGATCTCGGCCTGGCCGGGGAGGAACACCAGCAGGCTGCCGGACTCATCGGCAATGGCCTGCAACACGCAATCGACCACCCGCGGCTCGATGTACTCGCCCGGCTGGAAGGGGCGTCCCCAGCGGATGTCGACCGGGTACATGCGCCCTTCGCTGCTGACCACCGGCGCATCGTCGAGCAGGTTCGACAGGCGCTCGCCTTCCAGGGTCGCCGACATCAGCAGGATCTTCAGTGGCGGCTCGTCACGCAGCAGTTCACGACCATTGAGGCTCAGCGCCAAGGCCAGGTCGGCATCCAGGCTGCGCTCGTGAAATTCGTCGAAAATCAGCAGCCCCACGCCTTCCAGCGCAGGATCTGCCTGCAGGCGCCGGGTCAGGATGCCTTCGGTGACCACTTCGATGCGGGTGTCGGGGCCGACCTTGCTGTCCAGGCGAATGCGATAACCGACGGTCTGCCCCACTGATTCGCCCAGCTCGCTGGCCAGCCGCTCGGCCGCCGCGCGTGCGGCCAGCCGGCGTGGTTCGAGCATCAGGATCTTCTGGCCCTGCAGCCACGGCTCATCAAGCAGTGCCAATGGCACACGGGTGGTCTTGCCGGCGCCCGGAGGCGCCTCCAACACCGCCTCGTGGCGCTGATTCAAGGCGTGGCGCAAGGCTGGCAGTACGGCATCGATCGGTAACGAAATCATGGTGGCCCTCAAACAATGCGCCGAGTATAACGGCGAACCGAGCCTGCTCTATCATGGTCTTAGCTGTAGATACCGGCTCTTTGCCTGTATCGTTGTGGCCTTCATACCGGAGATTTCCATGCGCATTCCTTCCCGCATCATCGGCGGCGTTCTGGTTACCACCCTGCTGACCCAACTGACGGCCTGCGGCACTATTTTCTTCCCTGACCGGCGCGGCCAGATCGAAGGCAAGGTCGACCCGGTGGTCGCGGCCCTCGATGCCATCGGCATCCTGTTCTACGTCATTCCGGGGCTGATCGCCTTTGCCGTCGACTTCGCCACCGGCGCCATCTACCTGCCGGGCGGCACCACGGCACAGGTCGCGCCGGAGAAACTCAACGAAGCGATCAGCGCCGACGGCAAGGTCGACAACGGCAAGCTGCAGGCTATCCTCGAAAGCGAACTGGGCCAGCGCCTGCCGCTGAACGACCCGCGCCTGATCCAGCACAAGGGCAGCGTCGAACAGTTGGCGATGTACGGCATCAAGCCCGCCGCCTGACCTTGCACAGGACGCTCCCGGCAGCATGATCCCTTCGGCCGAACATCAACGCCTGCTGCGCCTGGCCACCCGCGCTTCGCTGGCGGTGGCCAGTATCCTGATCCTGGCCAAGGCCCTGGCCTGGTGGCTCAGCGGTTCGGTGAGCCTGTTGGCCGGCCTGACCGACTCGGCGCTGGACGGCGTCGCCTCGTTCCTCAACCTGCTGGCGGTGCACTACGCCCTGCGCCCGGCCGATGAAGATCACCGCTATGGCCACGGCAAGGCCGAAGCCATGGCCGGCATGGCCCAGGCACTGTTCATCGGCGTCAGTGCAGTGTTGATCGGAGTGCAGGCGGTGGAGCGCATGCAGCATCCACAGCCGCTGGGCGATACCGCCATCGGCATTGCAGTGATGTTGCTGTCGCTGGGGCTGACGGTAGCCTTGTTGATGCTCCAGGCCCGGGTGATCCGCATCACCGGCTCCACGGCGGTGCGGGCCGATTCCCTGCACTACCGCTCCGACCTGCTGCTCAACGGCAGCATCCTGGTTGCCCTGGTGCTGGCCCGGGTCGGCTGGCCGCAGCTGGATGCGGTCTTCGGCCTGGGCATTGCCCTGTACATTCTCTGGAGTGCCCTGCAGATCGCCCGGGAAAGTTCGGCGATCCTGATGGACCAGGAACTGCCGGGCGACATCAGCGAGCAGATGCTGGCGCTGGCCTGCAGCGTGCCCGGCGTTCGCGGCGCCCATGACCTGCGCACGCGGGTGTCGGGCAGCCACTGGTTCGTGCAACTGCACCTGGAACTGCCCGGCGACCTGCCACTGACCCAGGCCCATGCCTTATGCGACCAGGCTGCGGCGGCGATTCGCGGCAAGTTTCCGCGAGCCGAGGTACTGGTGCATGCCGACCCGGCACCTTGATCACCCTGTGGGAGCGGGCTTGCCCCGCGATTGCATGCCCAGGTTTCCTACATGACGCTATAACCCCGGCCATTCAGACAAGCCCCCTGGGCCCGCCGATAGTTGTCCAGCACCTGCGCCGCCGGCGCATAACGTGCCGACTCGGGGTCGAAACCGCTCTGCCGGACCGCCCAGCGCTGGCACTCATAGCGGTCACGCTCCAGTTGCCCTGGACTCTGCCCGGAAACCGGATACACCATCAGCTCATAGGGCGGCGTCACCTCCACATAGCGCGGGCCTTGCGGGCGATACCAGTAGCCGTTGGAATAGAAGTACTCCTGCCCGCCATAGGGCACCCGCCAGTACGGATCGGCAAATCGATCGATGACATGCCCCGGCCGGTAGCCAGGGCCACGCCGGGGAATATCCTCGTAGTAACCGATGCGCGGCGGCTGGGTCTGGCGTACTTCGTCGGGACGCGACTGCAGGGGCGAACCGCCCTGCCCGTCGGCCAGTACCTGCCCGTTGGCACCAGCGCAGAGCAAACCCATGGCGACCAGACGCCAGATGCGCGACTTCATGCTGTTTCTCCAGGACCCTTGAATGACCGCAGGTTATCGGCAGCAAAATGAAAAATCGCAGGCAATAAAAAAGGGAGACCAGTGGTCTCCCTTCGAGAATTTTGTCCTTGCTCGGCGCTTGTGACGCCGGCTCACCTCACGCTGTCGGGTAGACAGTGTGTAGCCCGGGGGCCGAGCACAACCCTGTTGGGTTGCTGGCCGCAGCTGCCCTGATTGGGCCAGCTGCAGTGGACTGATGTCCGGGCAGTGATTCTGGGTATAAGCATACGTCTGCAGCGACGACAGATGATTGCTAAGATTGCTCATTCAAATAGCACTTGCGCAATTTTTACCTACGGATCGATAATTCAACGCAATCGAAACAGAAAAGGCATGATCCATGAGCAAACTGGACCGTTACGACCTGAGCATTCTGGCCGAATTGCAGCGCGACGCGCGCATCTCCAACCAGGAACTGGCCGAACGCATCGGCCTGTCACCTTCGCCCTGTTCGCGCCGGGTCAAACAGCTGGAAGACGATGGCTACATCGCACGCCAGGTCGCCCTGCTCGACCGCAAGAAGCTGGGCCTGAGCCTCACCGCCTATGTGCTGATCGGCATGGACCGCCACACCCCCGAGCGCTTCGAGACCTTCGAGGCCGCGATCCGCAGCCTGCCCCAGGTGCTGGAGTGCAGCCTGGTCACCGGGATGGACGCCGACTATCAGCTCAAGGTCGTGGTGCCGGACATGGACCACTACCAGAAGCTGCTGCTGGGGCACCTGACCCGCATCGAAGGGGTGACCAGCGTGCGTTCCAGCTTCGTGCTCAACCAGGTACTGGCCAGCACCGAACTACCGTTGACGCACCTGCGTTAGTCAGACCGGCAAGTGGGGCGTATAATCGCGCGCCTCAACTTTGCCGGAGAAAATCGATGGATCCTGCGTTGTTCGAAGAGTGGATGATGACCATCCTGGTCACCATCCTGATTGGTTTCATGGGCTTCATCGTCTGGGACCTGGCGAAGAAATCCAAGGCCGGCAAGTTCGGCACCTTCATTCTGTTTTTCGTCCTCGGCCTGGGCGTGCTCGCCTTCGTCATCAAGAGCGTGGTGATCGGCTATATCGAAGGCGTCTAGCGCCTGGCCGGCACTTCACGCCACTGCCCCTGCTCAAGGCCGTCCAGCGTCCAGTCGCCGATCCGCACCCGTACCAGGCGCAGGGTCGGCAGGCCGACGGCGGCGGTCATGCGCCGCACCTGGCGGTTGCGCCCCTCCTTGATCACCAGCTCCAGCCAACTGGTCGGCACGCTTTTGCGAAAGCGCACCGGCGGGTTGCGCGGCCACAGCTGCGGCTCGTCGAGCTGACGGGCCTGGGCTGGCAGCGTGGGGCCATCGTTGAGTTCGACACCGTCGCGCAGGCGCTGCAACTGCTCGGGCGTCGGCTCGCCTTCGACCTGCACCCAATAGGTTTTTGCCAGCTTGTGCTTGGGATCGGCAATACGCGCCTGCAGCTGGCCGTCGTTGGTCAGCAACAGCAGGCCTTCGCTGTCACGGTCCAGGCGCCCGGCCGGGTAGACACCGGGAATGTCGATGAAGTCCTTGAGGGTCGCGCGCCCCTCGCCATCGCTGAACTGGGTCAGGACATCGAAGGGCTTGTTGAACAGGATCAACCGCGGCTCGGCCGGCGGCGCCTTGGGCTGGCGACGCGGACCGGCGGGTTTTGCCGCGGGACGACGCGGCGTGGAGCGTGGGGGTAAGGGCATGGGGCCTCAGCGGAACGGCGGCTCATCGAAACTGCGCAGTTTACGCGAGTGCAGCGAATGAAGTTCGGTGCGCAGCAGGTCCAGTGCGGCGATACCGATCTTCAGGTGCTGGCTGACCGCCCGGTTGTAGAAGGCGTTGGCCGCCCCCGGCAGCTTGATTTCGCTGTGCAGCGGCTTGTCCGAAACGCAGAGCAAGGTGCCGTATGGCACGCGCAGGCGATAACCCTGGGCGGCGATGGTGCCACTTTCCATGTCCACCGCCACGGCCCGTGACAGGTTGATCAGCGGACGCTCCTGGGCCCAGCGCAACTCCCAGTTACGGTCGTCGTAGGTCAGCACGGTGCCGGTGCGCAGGCGCTTTTTCAGCTCGTCGCCACGCTCGCCGGTAATCTGCGCCGCCGCTTCCTGCAAGGCCAGCTGCACCTCGGCCAGGGCCGGAATCGGGATGTGCGGCGGTACCACGCGGTCAAGAATGCCATCGCGGCGCATGTAGGCGTGGGCCAGTACATAGTCACCGATGGTCTGCGACTGACGCAGGCCGCCACAGTGACCGATCATCAGCCAGCAATGCGGACGCAGCACCGCCAGGTGGTCGGTGATGTTCTTGGCGTTGGACGGGCCGACGCCGATGTTGACCAGGGTGATGCCATCGCCATCGGCGGCGATCAGGTGATAGGCCGGCATCTGGTAACGGTGCCAGACCACACCGGCCACCAGGGCCTGGGCCTCGCCATTGTCCATGCCCTTGTCGATGATGACGTTGCCGGGCAGGACCATGCGCACGAAACGCGGATCTTCGCGCAGTTGCTCCAGGCCGTGGGTGACGAACTGGTCGACATAGCGATGGTAGTTGGTCAGCAGGATCCAAGGCTGCACATGGCGCCAGTCGCTGCCGGTGTAATGCACCAGGCGGCGCAGGGAGAAATCCACCCGCGCGGCGTCGAACAGGGCCAGCGGCAGGGGATCGGCGTTGGCCCAGTCATGCAGGCCATCGGCGATGCCGTCGGTGGCCGCCGACAGGTCGGTGCTGGGGAACACCCGCGCCAGCGCGGCGGCGGTGATACCGCTGCCGGCCAGTTCGTCGCCCTGCTCGACCACATAGGGGTACGGAATGTTCTGCTCGCTGACGCCCACTTCCACCGTCACGGTGAAATCACGCATCAGCGGCTTGAGCTGTTCGAGCAGGTAGGCACGAAACGCCGCCGGCTGGGTCACGGTGACGCTGTAGGTACCCGGCAGTTGCACCTTGGCATAGGCACGGGTGATGGCCGGCACTTCACCGTGATACTGGTAGGTCAGGCGCAGTTCCGGGTAGCGAAACAAGGCCCGCTCCTGGGCATCGGGCTCGGTGCGGTCCTTGAGGTAACGCTTGAGCGCCAGGCTCAGGGCGGCGGTGGCTTTTTCGTGCAGGCTCGCCAGGCGATCGACGGCCTGCTCGGCGGTTTCTACGACAACGAAGGCTTCATCAGTACGGCTCACAATGTACTTCCTGTCTGAACATGCATGCCTCCATCTTGCCTATATATTCAGGCAAAGGCACGCACGTTAGAGCGGCCAGTTCGGCGTCGAACGTGCCACCAGTTCGCCAACATCGATGCCCCGCGGCAGTACCCCATAGACCCGGCCACTGCCGCCCAGGCGGCTGCCGATAAAGGCATCGCTGACCGTGGCGTTGCCCGCTTCGAGCAGTAGCTTGGCCTGCAGGCCCAGGGCAATGTCTTCGGTGAGCTGGCGGGCGCGGTACTGGATATCGCCGGTGTCGGCAAACGCCGCCTTGAGGTTGCCGATGTGCGTCGCCAGCCGAGGGTCGCCATGGCCATCGCCCAGTTCGTCGAACAGCGCCTCGAGCACGCCCGGCTCCTTGGACAGGGCCCGCAGCACATCCAGGCACTGGACGTTGCCCGAGCCTTCCCAGGTCGAGTTGACCGGCGCTTCGCGGTACAGGCGCGGCAGGATGCTGTCTTCGACATAGCCGGCGCCGCCCATGCACTCGGCGGCTTCGTTGATCATCGCCGGGGCCCGCTTGCAGATCCAGTACTTGCCCACCGCCGTGACCAGGCGGGCGAAGCGCGCTTGCTGGGCATCGTCCGGCTGGTCCAGGGCATGGCCCATGCGCAGGCTCAGGGCCAGCGCCGCTTCGCTTTCCAGGGCCAGGTCGGCCAGCACGTTCTGCATCAGCGGCTGTTCGGCCAGCAGCCGTCCGCTCACCTGGCGGTGGGCGCAATGATGGGCGGCCTGGGTCAGGGCCTGGCGCATCAGGGCGCTGGAGCCGACCATGCAGTCGAAGCGGGTCATGGCGACCATTTCGATGATGGTCGGCACGCCGCGCCCCTCCTCGCCGATCATCCAGGCCAGGGCGCCACGGAACTCCACTTCGCTGGAGGCGTTGGAGCAATTGCCCAGTTTGTTCTTCAGGCGCTGGATGTAGAACTGGTTGCGGCTGTCATCCGGGCGATGGCGCGGCAGCAGGAAACAGCTCAGGCCCTTGTCGGTCTGGGCCAGAGTCAGGAAGGCGTCGCACATCGGCGCCGAACAGAACCACTTGTGCCCGACCAGTTCGTAGGCATGGCCCGGCCCCGGCGCGCCCACCGGGTAAGCGCGGGTAGTGTTGGCGCGCACGTCAGTGCCGCCCTGTTTCTCGGTCATGGCCATGCCCAGGGTCACGCCGACCTTGTGCCGGTCGCCGATATTGCGCGGGTCGTACTCGGTGGCGAGGACCTTGGGCAACCAGTATTCGGCCAGGTCCGGCTGCAACTTGAGCGCCGGCACCGCGGCGAAGGTCATGGTCAACGGGCAACCACTGCCGGCTTCGGCCTGGCTGTGCAGGTAGGTCATGGAGGCCCGGGCGACATGGGCGCCCGCACGGGGATCGGTCCACGGCAGCGACGGCAGGCCGTGCTCGATGGCCGTTTGCATCAGTTGGTGATACGCCGGATGAAACTCCACCAGGTCGATACGATGGCCATAGCGATCATGGCTGCTGAACTGCGGCTTGTGCTGGTTGGCGAGGAAACCTGCGGTCATCAGCGGCCCACCTGCCAGTGCCCCGTACGCATCGATCCGCGCCTCGGCCCAGCCCGCCCCATAGTGCCGCGACCATTGCTGCAGGGGCAGGTCGATGCGGTAGAGATTGGCCCCGTCCAGCGACGGCGGCTGGTTGGTGACCTCATGGGTTTCAGCGTACTGGTGCAGGTTCATCGGGGGCCTCCTGGATCCGGACGTGACTGAAATTTCAGTGAATCACGCCCCGCCCCCCGGTCAAAGTGACAAATACGCCTAACTAGCCGCGATTTAGCCCTTGCCAGGCCCTGGCCTGCGGCTGGCTCAACGCCAGGCTCAAGCCCAGTTCGAAACGACTGCCCAGCCCCGGATTGGACTCATGCTGCAGGCGCGCGCCCATCAGCTCGGCCAGGCGCCGGCAGATCGCCAGGCCGATGCCCAGGCCACCGTACTGGCGGGTCATCGAACCGTCGACCTGGAAGAAGCGCTGGTACAGGTTGGCGTCGTCCAGGCTGTCGAAACCGATGCCGCTGTCGCTGACACTGATGGTCAGGCCGAGCAGGTCCGGCCCCAGCAGACGCCCCCTGACCTGCAGCATGACCCCGCCCTGGCGGGTGAACTTGATACCGTTGTCGAGCAGGTAGCTGATACACATCGCCAGCTTGTGCCGATCGCCAACCAGCATCTCGGGGAGGTCGGCCGGGGTATCCAGGCTCAGGTACAGGCCCTTGGCCTGGGCGCACGTGGCGTACTTGCCGCGCAATTCCTGCAGCAGCATGCGCAAGCCGAAGGGCGCGTTCTGCGCACTCAGGCGCCCTGCCTGCAGCTCGGTGAGGATGAGGATGTCGTCGACCATGCGCATCATGTCCTGGGCCGCCGCACTGGCGGTGTGCTGGTACTGAGCCAGTTCCGGCTCCAGCGCCAGCGTCTGCATTAACTCCAGCGAGCCGATCACCCCGTTCATCGGCGTGCGCAGCTCATGGGTCACGGTGGCGAGGAACTCATCCTTCAAACGGTTACTGTTGGCCAGTTGCTGGTTGAGCCGCTCCAGGGTCTGCCCGGTTTCGCGCAGGGCCTGAGCCTGCTGCTCGCGCATGCTGTTGATACGGTCGGCCAGGGCCAGCGACAGCAGGCACACCTCAAGGGCCGAACCGATCTGGCTGGCGTACATGGTCAGGAACACATTGGGCAGGTACCCCAGGACCATCAGGGTGTTGACCAGACCGCCGAGCAGGAAGGCCGACCAGGCAATGATGAAATAGCGCGCCACGCGCAGGCCGCGACGCCAGGCGAACAAGCCGGCGGCGAAGATGCTCACGGTGAACAGCAGGGCCAGGGCCGTGGCCAGGCGCAAGGCGATGCCGTAGCTGCTGGTCAGCGCCAGCAGCATGACCACCAGGCCACCGGCCATCAGCGCCTTGAGCAGCCTGTCGAAGCCGCGGCTGGTCAGCGACAGTTGCAGGAAACTGCGGGCGAACTGACAACCGAACAGCCCCGCGGCACCGATGAACAGGGGCGTGGCGGCATTGGCCCACCAGGGGTTGTCCGGCCAGAAATAAGCCACCCCGGCACCATTGACCGTCACCTGGTACAGGCCGAACGAAGCGATGTAGAGGATGTAGTAGAGGTAGCTGGTGTCGCGCACGCTGAGGTAGATGAACAGGTTGTAGACCAGCATCCCCAGCAGCACGCCGTAGATCAGGCCCAGCACATAAAGGCGGGTCGGCTGGGCTTCCAGGTAGGCCTCGGTGGACCACAGGGTCAGGGGCGCCTGGACCGAGCCCTGGCTATGCAGGCGCAGGTAGGCGGTGGTGGTCTTCCCCGGGGTGAAGGGCAGTTCGAACAGGTAGTTGTTCTGCTCGATCTCGCGGCTGGAATAGGGCAAGGCATCGCCGGTGCGCTGGGCCAGGCGGAAGGTGCCGGAGGCGTCGGCCAGGTAGAGCTCCAGATGATCCAGCGGCGGATAGGCCAGTTCCAGCAGCCAGCTGCGTGGCGCTGCCGAAGGCAGGGCGGTGTAGTGCAGGTCGAGGCGGATCCAGAACACCGAGGTCGAGTAACCGGCATTGAGCACGTCGGCCTGGTGCGGGTGAAAATGTTCGCTGAAGGCAGGTGCGCTCACCTGGGCAATGCTGGCATTGCCGTCACGGTCCTCGTATACCTGCATCAGCCGCCCCAGGGGCAGACTGCGGGTCGAGTCGTCGAAATCGACCGCCTGGGCCAACAGTGGCAACCAGCTCAGCACAACAATCAGCAAATAGCGCATACAGCCCCAGCATGGCCTGTCCCGGCTGTGTCGCGGTGGCCCCCTATCCGTTTGAGACGACGCAATCCGGCAGTAACCCTTATCGGTTTGTTCGAGCACTCTAGCATAGCTTTTCAGGGCTGCCAGAAGCCACTTAAAATTTCGAAGAAACAGCTCTAGCACGGTGCTTTCAAGGCACCGCACAAACACTTCCTGACCATTTGATCAAAAAACCTCGACTCAGGGGCCGTCCCGACAAAAGCGATTGGTGGTAAGCTCGCGCACCATGAATACCTACAGCTCCCGCCCCGTTGTCCTCTGTCTCTCCGGCCACGACCCCAGTGGCGGCGCCGGCTTGCAGGCAGATATCGAAGCCCTGATCGCCCAAGGTTGCCACGCCGCTCCCGCCGTGACCGCCCTGACCGTCCAGGATACCGTCAATGTCAGTGACTTCCGCGTGCTCGACCGCGAGTGGGTACTGGCCCAGGCCAATGCCGTGCTTGCCGATTCCACGGTAGCGGCGGTCAAGCTGGGCATGCTCGGCTCGCTGGAAATGGTCGACACCGTCGTCGAACTGCTCAGTGCCCACCCACACCTGCCGCTGGTCTGCGACCCGGTGTTGCGTGCCGGCGGCGGTGGCCGCCTGGGCAAGGATGAAGTCGGCTATGCCATGCGCGAGCGGTTGCTGCCGCTGGCGACCATCGCCACCCCCAACCTGCCTGAAGCCCGCATCCTGGCCGAACTGCCCGAGGGCAGCGCGGACGAGTGCGCAGAAAAACTATTGCCCTTCGTCAGACACTTGCTGATCACCGGCGGTCACGGTGACGAACACGAAATTCACAACCGCCTGTACAGCCGCGACGGCCAGCGCCACACCTGGACCTGCCAGCGCCTGCCCGGCAGCTACCACGGTTCGGGCTGCACCCTGGCCAGCGCCCTGGCCGGCCGCCTGGCCCTGGGCGAGCAACTGCACAGCGCCGTACGTTCGGCACTGGACTACACCTGGCGCACCCTGCGCGATGCCGAACAACTGGGTAAAGGCCAGTATGTGCCGCGTCGCCTCCCCCTGGATTTCTGTTCCTGAGCCCGAGGCCCCGAGATGAAGCTACGCGGTCTGTATGCCATCACCGACAGCCAGCTGTTGGCCGGCAAATTCCTGCCCTGGGTCGAGGCGGCCCTCGAGGGCGGCGTGACCTTGTTGCAATACCGTGACAAAAGCCAGGACCAGGCCCGCCGCCTGCGCGAGGCCGAAGCCCTGGCCGAGCTCTGCAGCCGCTACCAGACCCGCCTGATCATCAACGACGATGCCGAGCTCGCCGCGCGCCTGGGTGTCGGCGTGCACCTGGGCCAGACCGACGGTCCGTTGACCCCGGCACGCGCCCTGCTCGGCCGCCAGGCGATCATCGGCTCCACCTGCCATGCCCAGCTGGAGCTGGCCGAACAGGCCGCCCGCGAAGGTGCCAGCTATGTCGCCTTCGGCCGCTTCTTCAATTCCGTGACCAAGCCGGGCGCCCCGGCGGCCGACGTCGCCTTGCTGGAGCAAGCGCGCACCCGGCTCACGTTGCCGATCTGCGTGATCGGCGGCATCACCCTGGACAACGCCGCCCCGCTGGTCGCCCACGGCGCCGACCTGCTGGCGGTGATTCACGGCCTGTTCGGCGCCGACAGCACGCAGGAAGTCACCCGCCGTGCCCGCGCCTTCAACGCCCTGTTCGCATCTGCCTGATTGAGAGAGTCCACCATGTCTCGTTCCGAAACCCTGTTTGCCAACGCCCAGAAACACATCCCCGGTGGCGTCAACTCGCCGGTGCGGGCGTTCAAGAGCGTTGGCGGCACGCCGCTGTTCTTCAAGCACGCCGAAGGCGCCTATGTCACCGACGAAGATGACAAGCGCTACGTCGACTATGTCGGCTCCTGGGGCCCGATGATCCTCGGCCACAGCCACCCCGAGGTACTGGCCTCGGTGCGCAAACAGCTGGAGCACGGCCTGTCCTACGGCGCGCCGACCGCGATGGAAACCGAGATGGCCGACCTGGTCTGCTCGATCGTGCCGTCGATGGAGATGGTACGCATGGTCAGCTCCGGCACCGAAGCGACCATGAGCGCCATTCGCCTGGCCCGCGGCTACACCGGCCGTGACAGCATCATCAAGTTCGAAGGCTGCTACCACGGCCACTCCGACAGCCTGCTGGTCAAGGCCGGCTCCGGCCTGCTGACCCAGGGCGTGCCAAGCTCGGCCGGCGTGCCGGCGGCCTTCGCCAAGCACACCCTGACCCTGCCGTTCAACGACATCGACGCCGTGGCAAAAATGCTCGCAGACGTCGGCCAGGACGTGGCCTGCATCATCGTCGAGCCTGTGGCCGGCAACATGAACTGCGTACCACCGGCCCCGGGCTTCCTCGAAGGCCTGCGCGCGCTGTGCGACCAGCATGGCGTGGTCCTGATCTTCGACGAAGTGATGACCGGTTTCCGCGTGGCCCTGGGCGGCGCCCAGGCGCACTACGGCGTCACCCCGGACCTGTCGACCTTCGGCAAGATCGTCGGCGGCGGCATGCCAGTAGGCTGCTTCGGCGGCAAGCGCACGATCATGGAACAGATCGCGCCACTGGGCCCGGTCTACCAGGCCGGCACCCTGTCCGGCAACCCGCTGGCCATGGCCGCCGGCCTGACCACCCTGAAGCTGATCAGCCGCCCGGGCTTCCATGACGAGCTCAGCGCCTACACCAGCCGCCTGCTCGACGGCCTGCAGCAGCGCGCCGATGCCGCCGGCATCCCGTTCGTCACCACCCAGGCCGGTGGCATGTTCGGCCTGTACTTCACCGGTGCCGACGACATCGTCACCTTCGATGACGTGATGGCCAGCGATGCCGAGCGCTTCAAGCGCTTCTTCCACCTGATGCTCGAAGGCGGCGTATACCTGGCGCCAAGCGCCTTCGAGGCCGGCTTCACCTCGATCGCCCACGGCGAAACCGAGCTGAAGATCACCCTGGATGCCGCCGAGCGGGCGTTCGCCAAGCTCAAGTGATGGCAATCATCGCGGGGCAAGCCCGCTCCCACATTGCCCCTGTGGGAGCGGGCTTGCCCCGCGATAAGCAGAAAATCGAGTAAAGACTTTGTAAGGTGGGCGCTGCTTATCCCATAATGTGCCACCAGACACTTTGGCCGCAGCTTTGCAGAGGTAAGTCGATCCCCATGAACCGCACCGGCCGCGCCCTCGCCCTGGGCTGCCTGTTGCTTCTTCAGCCCCTGCTGGCCTCGGCAGGCGGTAACTCGTTGCTGATTCCGGCAACGGGCCGCTGCACCCTCAATTCCCAACCCGAAGACCTGCCCCAGGCCCTGGCGGCGTGCCAGCAGGCAGCGGCGTCCGGTGATGCCCAGGCGCAGTACGAACTGGGCGAGTTCTACTACGAAGGCAGCAACACCCCGCGCGACCTCAAGCAGGCCCTGACCTACTTCGAGCAGGCCTCGCTGCAAGGCCATGCCGAGGCGCAATACCGCCTGGGGAGCATGTTCTCCAAAGGGGAAGGTGTCGCCGCCAACAATGTACAGGCGTATATCTTGCTGAAAATGGCGGCGGTCAATGGCGCCGAAGACGCCCTGGACATGGCCGACGAAGTGTCGGCGCAAATGCCCCGCGACGAACTGGAAACGGCAACCCAGGTACTGGGCCAGATCTTCCGCAAATACCTGCTCGAACTGCAGACTGCCGAAGGCCGCACGCCCTTCGCGCCACTGCCCTGATCCGGCTTACTTTTCCGGCATCGGCATCGGAAACGGCATTACATTGCCAACGCCACGGGCCTCGCTGATTTTCGGCGTCCCCAGACGCTCCACCTCATCGATGCGCACGATCGAATGCATCGGCACGAAACTGCGCACCACCCCTTCGAACTGGGCCTTGAGCTTTTCCTCGCTGGGGTCGACCACGACCTGGGTGCGCTCGCCGAAGACAAACTCTTCTATTTCCAGGAAGCCCCACAGATCGCTCTGGTAGATCTGCTTGGCATACATCTCGAACACCTGGCCCTGGTTGAGAAAGATCACTTTGTAGATAGGCGCTTCACGTTTGCTCATTTCGGCGAGGACAGTCACAGGTTGTAAAGAAAGCGCAAACTATAACATAGGCCCTGAACCGACAACGCTAGGATCCACCGCCCTGCGCCCTTATAATATGCGGTTCTTCGAATTACCTGATGATCTCCCATGGCCAAGAAGCTCTATATCGAAACCCACGGTTGCCAGATGAACGAGTACGACAGCTCGCGCATGGTCGACCTGCTGGGAGAACATCAGGCCCTTGAGGTCACCGAGCGCGCCGAAGACGCCGACGTGATCCTGCTCAACACCTGCTCGATCCGCGAGCGCGCCCAGGACCGGGTGTACTCCCAGCTGGGCCGCTGGCGCGAGCTGAAGGACCAGAACCCGGAGATGGTCATCGCCGTGGGCGGCTGCGTGGCCAGCCAGGAAGGCGAGTCGATCCGCAAGCGGGCGCCCTACGTCGACGTGGTGTTCGGCCCGCAGACCCTGCACCGCCTGCCGGAAATGATCGATGCCGCACGCACCACGCGCCTGCCCCAGGTCGACGTGTCGTTCCCGGAAATCGAAAAGTTCGACCACCTGCCCGAGCCGCGCATCGACGGGCCGACCGCCTATGTGTCGGTCATGGAGGGCTGCAGCAAGTACTGCACCTTCTGCGTAGTGCCCTACACCCGCGGCGAAGAAGTCAGCCGGCCGTTCGACGATGTGCTGAGCGAAGTCATCCACCTGGCCGAAAACGGCGTGCGCGAGATCACCCTGCTGGGCCAGAACGTCAATGGCTACCGGGGCCAGACCCACGATGGCCGCCTGGCCGACCTCGCCGAACTGATCCGCGTGGTAGCGGCGGTGGATGGCATCGAGCGCATCCGCTACACCACCTCGCACCCGCTGGAGTTTTCCGACAGCCTGATCCAGGCCCACGCCGAAGTCCCGGAGCTGGTCAAACACCTGCACCTGCCGGTGCAATCGGGCTCCGACCGGGTGCTGGCGGCGATGAAGCGCAACCACACCATCCTCGAGTACAAGTCCAAGCTGCGCAAACTCAAGGCCGCCGTGCCGGGCATCTGCATCAGCTCGGACTTCATCGTCGGCTTCCCGGGTGAAACCGAGAAAGACTTCGAACAGACCATGAAGCTGGTGGCCGATGTCGGCTTCGACTTCTCCTACTCCTTCGTCTATAGCCAGCGCCCGGGCACCCCGGCGGCCGACCTGCCCGACGACACCCCGGAAGAAGTGAAAAAGGAGCGGCTCAAGGCCCTGCAACATCGCCTCGACACCCAGGGCTTCGAAATCAGCCGACAAATGGTCGGCACGGTGCAGCGCATCCTCGTCACCGACTACTCGCGCCGCGACCCCGGCCAGTTGCAGGGGCGCACCGAGAATAACCGTATCGTCAACTTCCGCTGCGACAATCCGAAGCTGATCGGCCAGTTCGTCGACATCCACATCGACGACGCGCGCCCGCATTCGCTGTTCGGTTCGCTGGCGCACTGACCTGTCCGGCCGGGCCGCAACACTGGCCCGGCGACCCTTGATCGTTTCAGCGCTTTCGCCCTGCAGCGGCTGGGGTTATCCTTGAGTCCATATCCACTGCCGTTGGGCGGCTGAAAAACGACCTTGAACGCACCCATAGAACCCCATCGTTTCATCCTCGAACCTTTCGAGGCCCATCGCTTCGCCAATCTGTGCGGGCAGTTCGACGAGCATCTGCGCCTGATCGAACAGCGTCTTGCCATTGAAATCCGCAACCGCGGCAATCAGTTCGAACTGATCGGCGAACCCAGGCACACCTCCTCTGCCGAGCAACTGCTGCGCCGTCTCTATCGCGAGACCAAGGCCACCGAGCTGTCGCCGGAAATGGTCCACCTGTTCCTGCAGGAATCGGCGGTCCAGGAACTGGAAAACCCGGCCGTCAACGAAGTCAGTGTCTCCCTGCGCACGCGCAAGGGCATGATTCGTCCTCGCGGGCTGAACCAGCAGCGCTATGTGAAGGAGATCCTCGGCAACGACATCAACTTCGGCATCGGTCCGGCCGGTACCGGCAAGACCTACCTGGCCGTAGCCTGCGCCGTCGATGCCCTGGAGCGCGAGCAGGTTCGACGCATCCTGCTGGTGCGCCCGGCGGTCGAAGCCGGCGAGAAGCTCGGCTTCCTGCCTGGCGACCTGGCCCAGAAGATCGACCCGTACCTGCGTCCGCTGTACGACGCGCTGTACGAGATGCTCGGCTTCGAACACGTGGCCAAGCTGATCGAACGCCAGGTGATCGAGATCGCCCCGCTGGCCTACATGCGCGGTCGCACCCTGAACAACAGCTTCATCATCCTCGACGAGAGCCAGAACACCACGGTCGAGCAGATGAAGATGTTCCTGACCCGTATCGGCTTCGGCTCCACGGCGGTGATCACCGGTGACATCACCCAGGTCGACCTGCCGCGCGGCACCAAGTCGGGCCTTTCCCATGTGATCGAAGTGCTCAAGGATGTACCGGGCATCAGTTTCACCCATTTCCAGCCCAAGGACGTCGTGCGCCACCCCCTGGTTCAGCGCATCGTCGAAGCCTACGAGCGCTTCGACAGCCGTCAACAGGACACCAGCGAAGGCAACCGTCGCGATGCTTGAACTCGACCTGCAACGGGCCACGGATGCCGCTGCCCCTGATGACGCCCACTTTCGCCGCTGGTGCGAGCTGGCCCTGCGCCAGCGCAGCGCCGATTCGGAAATGACCATCCGCCTGGTGGACGAAGCCGAAGGCCGTGAGCTCAATCACACCTACCGGCACAAGGACTACGCCACCAACGTGCTGTCCTTCCCGGCCGACGTCCCCGACGACCTGCTCGACATTCCCCTGCTCGGCGATCTGGTGATCTGCGTGGCGGTGGTCGAGCGCGAGGCTGCCGAACAGGGCAAGTCCCTGGAAGCCCACTGGGCCCACCTGGTGATCCACGGCTGCCTGCACCTGCTGGGCTACGACCACATCGAAGACGATGAGGCCGAGGAAATGGAAGCCTTGGAACGAGAGTTGCTAGCTGAACTGGGTCATCCGGACCCGTACGCCGACGACGAAATCGGCGACATCCAACACTGATATCTGCAAGGATCACGAGTAACCGCCATGAGCGAAGATCGATCGAGCAACGGGCAAAAGTCCTGGCTGGGCAAACTGACCCAGGCTTTTGCCCACGAGCCGAAAAGCCGCCAGGAGCTGCTTGAGCTGCTGCGCGAAGCCCACCAGAACAAACTGCTCGACAGCGAGGCGCTGACCATCGTCGAAGGCGCCATCCAGGTGGCAGACCTGCAAGTGCGTGACATCATGGTGCCGCGTTCGCAGATGATCAGTATCAAAGCCACGCAGTCGCCGCGCGAATTCCTGCCAGCGGTGATCGACGCTGCGCACTCGCGCTACCCGGTGGTCGGCGAAAGCCACGACGACGTGCTCGGTGTGTTGCTGGCCAAGGACCTGCTGCCGCTGATCCTCAAGGAGAACGGCGACAGCTTCAACATCAAGGACCTGCTGCGCC
Source organism: Pseudomonas sp. BJa5 (assembly GCF_030272875.2). Lineage (NCBI taxonomy): Bacteria > Pseudomonadati > Pseudomonadota > Gammaproteobacteria > Pseudomonadales > Pseudomonadaceae > Pseudomonas > Pseudomonas sp. BJa5. Next base: position 60,701 of record NZ_JALRNG020000007.1, on the reverse strand, counting down.
CGGCCACTTTCGTGCCGGAGTCCAAGCGCCTGAACGTGTTGCTGCGTGAATTCCGTGCCAACCACAACCACATGGCCATCGTCATCGATGAGTACGGCGGCGTGGCGGGCCTGGTGACCATCGAAGACGTGCTCGAGCAGATCGTCGGCGACATCGAGGACGAGCACGACGTCGAGGAAGACAGCTACATCAAGCCGCTACCCAGTGGCGACTTCCTGATCAAGGCGCTGACCCCGATCGAGAATTTCAACGAATTCTTCGACAGCCAGTTCTCCGACGACGAGTTCGACACTGTCGGCGGCCTGGTCATGAGCGCCTTCGGTCATCTGCCCAAGCGTAACGAGACCACCGAAATCGGCCCGTATCGCTTCCGCATCCTCAATGCCGACAGCCGCCGGATACACCTGCTGCGTCTGACCCCTATCACCCGTTAAGGACAACCATGCGCTGGATCACCCGTCCCGGCTGGCCCGGTAACCTGCTGGCCGTGGCGGCTGGCGCAATCACCACCCTGGCCCTGGCGCCCTTCGACATCTGGCCGCTGGCCCTGCTGGCAGCCGGCCTGTTCTACCTCGGCCTGCGCGAACTGAGCCCGCGCCAGGCCCTGGGCCGCGGCTGGTGCTTCGGCTTCGGCCTGTATGGCGCCGGCACCAGCTGGATCTACGTCAGTATCAACACCTACGGTGGCGCGACACCGGTGCTGGCCACCGGCCTGTTGCTGGCGTTCTTCGCCGCCATCGCCTGGTTCCTGGCCCTGCCCGCCTGGCTCTGGGCGCGCTGGCTGCGCCGCAACGAAGCGCCGCTGGCCGACGCCCTGTGCTTCGCCGCCCTGTGGGTCGGCCAGGAAGCCTTCCGCGGCTGGTTCCTCACCGGTTTTCCGTGGATGTACTCCGGCTACAGCCAGCTGGACGGCCCGCTGTCGGGCCTGGCTCCAGTAGGTGGCATGTGGCTGATCTCGTTCTGCCTGGCGCTGTGCGCGGCCTTGCTGTGCAACCTGCCGCGCCTGCGCGAGCGCAAGTCGTTCCTGGCTGTTGCGGTGGCGCTGATCCTGGCCCCCTGGGCCGTCGGCCTGGCCCTGAAGGACCATGCCTGGACCGAGCCTGCCGGCAAGCCCCTGACCGTCGCCGCCCTGCAAGGCAACGTCGAGCAGGAGCTGAAATGGAACCCCGAACACGTCAACGCCCAGCTGGCCCTGTACCGCGACATGAGCTTCAGCTCCAAGCCGGTCGACTTGCTGGTGTGGCCGGAAACCGCCGTGCCGATCCTCAAGGACCAGGCCCAGGGTTACCTGGACATGATGGGCAACTTTGCCGCCGAGCGTAATTCGGCGCTGATCACCGGCCTGCCGGTGCGCGAAGTGGTGCACCAGCAACGGCGCTACTACAACGGCATCACCGTCACCGGCGAGGGCGACGGCACCTACCTGAAGCAGAAGCTGGTGCCTTTCGGCGAATACGTGCCGCTACAGGACATGCTGCGCGGCCTGATCGCCTTCTTCGACCTGCCGATGTCGGACTTTGCCCGAGGCCCTGCGGACCAGCCGCTGCTGCAGGCCAAGGGCTATCAGATCGCGCCGTACATCTGCTACGAAGTGGTCTATCCGGAGTTCGCTGCCAGCCTGGCCGCGCGCAGCGACATTCTCCTGACCATCAGCAACGACACCTGGTTCGGCACCTCCATCGGCCCCCTGCAGCACTTGCAGATGGCCCAAATGCGCGCCCTGGAAGCCGGACGCTGGATGATCCGCGCCACCAACAACGGCGTCACCGGCCTGATCGACCCGTTCGGCCGCATCACCGCGCAGATTCCGCAGTTCGAACGCGGGGTCCTCTACGGTGAAGTGGTGCCGATGCAGAAGCTCACCCCTTACCTGCAGTGGCGTTCCTGGCCGCTGGTGATCCTGTGTGCGCTACTGCTGGGCTGGGCCCTGCTGGCCAGCCGGATTGCCAAGACGGTTTAGTAGAACAGGCGATAACCGAGCAGGCCAACGGCTTCATTGAGCAGTTGGCCGCTCTGCCAGATGGATTTGCTCTCCGGCAACCAGCCACCATAGGGCCGGCCATGCTCGCGACCGAGAAAGCCCATTGGCGCCGGCACCACCTCGAACCCGGCCTGCTCGAAGCTCCAGCGCGAGCGTTGCATATGCCAGGCCTGGGTCACCACCACCACGCGCTTTATCCCCTGCGGCAAGAGCATCTCGGCGCTCATCTGGGCATTTTCCCAGGTGGTGCGGCTGCGCTCTTCCTTCCAGCGCACATCGACCCCCAGGTCGCGCTGCAGGGCGTCAGCCATCAGTTGCGCCTCACTGGGCGGCGAGCCGAAGTGCAAGCCCCCCGTGGTCAGCACCGGCAAGCCCGACGCCCTGGCCAGTTGCGCGGCATAGCGCATGCGCTCCATGGCCACCCCGGTGGGCTGGTCGAGCTGGTCCCAGGCAGGATCCCCGCGCTCACGTCCGGCACCGAGGATGACGATGGCATCGGCCCGGGTGGCCAACTGCGCCCACTGCTCGCGGCTCAGCGCCGGCTCGGTTTCCAGCAGGCGCGCCGAGCGTTCGACGACAATCGGCAGGCTCATCGCCCACAACCCGCCCAGCCCCAGGACAAAGCACAGGGCAGACAGTCGCGGCCAGGAACGGCGCAGCCACCAGGCGGCAATCAGCAGCAGGAACAGGATGCCGGGCGGCAGGATCATTTGCTTGATGAGATAGCGAATCGGCACAGGACACCTCCATGGAGGTGTGCAGCCTAGAATGATCGGTACCCGGCAACAATGGTCAGGCACCGATCATCTGATTTTTTCGAAGCTGGCGCACTCCGTATTGCGCCTGGTAATCCGAACGGCTATCTGAATTGCAGCGTCCTGGATTTTGCCGTGGTGGTGGAGCGTGCCTTGTCCTTGAGCCAGACGACTCTGGCCGAAGAAGGCGGCTCCGTTGTGAGCTGTGCGCCGGCGCGTCCATGCCAGCCCTCCGGAAGGGAGTCCAGATAGGCTTTGATCACATCGAATTCAGCGCGGCTCAGACCACGCAACTCCAATTCAGCAGGCACTTCATCGCGTAACCGAACGGCGGTTCTGGCGACCTCCAGGGCCAACCCCAGACGATCGATCAGCCGTTCGTAAAGCTCCGGTTTCGTTGCTTGTAGCTGCGACTCTCCCATCCGTTCACCTCATTGAAGATAAATATATCTCCCCCATTGATGAGCTTAGCGTCACTCGCAGAAGCGGCCGGGCGCCGCGACCAACGGCCCACGGCGGCGAATGCGGTGCAATCAGGGTTTCCCACGGTGGACAGCGCTCATGTATGCTAGGGCGTTCACCATTTTGACCCCGGATTGCCGATGCAGCGGTTTTCCCGCTGCCTGGATAAGGTCTCCCATTTCTCAGCGCAAAGTAGCCATGCACGAACTCTATCAGCCCCGCGAAATCGAAGCAGCCGCCCAGTCGTACTGGAACGAGCAAAAGTCTTTTGAAGTCAGTGAACAGCCAGGCAAGGACACCTATTACTGCCTGTCGATGTTCCCGTACCCGAGCGGCAAGCTACACATGGGCCACGTGCGCAACTACACCATCGGTGACGTGATTGCCCGCTACCAGCGCATGCTGGGCAAGAACGTCCTGCAGCCGATGGGCTGGGACGCCTTCGGCATGCCGGCGGAAAACGCCGCGATGAAGAACAACGTCGCGCCGGCCAAGTGGACCTACGAAAACATCGAATACATGAAGACCCAGCTCAAGAGCCTGGGCCTGGCCTTCGACTGGTCGCGCGAAGTCACCACCTGCAAGCCAGACTACTACCGCTGGGAGCAGTGGCTGTTCACCCGCCTGTTCGAAAAAGGCGTGATCTACCGCAAGAACGGTACCGTGAACTGGGACCCGGCCGACCAGACCGTACTGGCCAACGAGCAGGTCATCGACGGCCGCGGCTGGCGTTCGGGCGCGCTGATCGAGAAGCGCGAAATCCCGATGTACTACTTCAAGATCACCGACTATGCCGACGAGCTGCTGGAAAGCCTCGACGAGCTGCCGGGCTGGCCCGAGCAGGTCAAGACCATGCAGCGCAACTGGATCGGCAAGTCCCGTGGCATGGAAGTGCAGTTCCCCTACGACCAGGCCAGCATCGGCCACGCCGGGGCACTGAAAGTCTTCACCACCCGTCCGGACACCCTGATGGGCGCCACCTACGTGGCCGTTGCCGCCGAGCACCCGCTGGCCACCCAGGCCGCCCAGGGCAACCCCGAGCTGCAAGCCTTCATCGATGAATGCAAGAGCGGCAGCGTCGCCGAAGCCGATGTCGCCACCCAGGAGAAGAAGGGCCTGGCCACTTCCCTGTTCGTCGAGCACCCGCTGACCGGCGAAAAACTGCCGGTGTGGGTCGCCAACTACGTGCTGATGCACTATGGCGACGGCGCAGTAATGGCCGTACCGGCCCACGACGAGCGCGACTTCGAATTCGCCAAGAAGTACAACCTGCCGTTCAAGGCCGTGATTCGCACCCGCCTGGGTGACGACGTCGCGACCGAGTGGGACGCCGCCTGCGGCGAATACGGCGAGCTGATCAACTCCGGCGAATTCGACGGCCTGGATTTCGCTGGTGCCTTCGACGCCATCGAAGTCGCCCTGATCAAGAAGGAACTCGGCAAGTCGCGCACCCAGTTCCGCCTGCGTGACTGGGGTATCAGCCGCCAGCGTTACTGGGGCTGCCCGATCCCGATCATCCACTGCCCATCTTGCGGCGATGTGCCAGTACCTGAGGACCAGCTGCCGGTCACCCTGCCCGAGGACGTGGTTCCCGATGGCGCCGGCTCGCCGCTGGCGCGCATGCCCGAATTCTACGCGTGCACCTGCCCGAAATGCGGCACTGCGGCCAAGCGCGAAACCGACACCATGGACACCTTCGTCGAGTCGTCCTGGTACTTCGCCCGCTACGCCTCGCCGAACTATGAAGGCGGCCTGGTCGACCCGAAAGCAGCCAACCACTGGCTGCCGGTTGACCAGTACATCGGTGGCATCGAGCACGCCATCCTGCACCTGCTGTACGCGCGCTTCTTCCACAAGCTGATGCGCGACGAAGGCCTGGTCACCTCCAACGAGCCGTTCAAGAACCTGCTGACCCAGGGCATGGTCGTCGCCGAGACCTACTACCGCGTTGCCAGCAACGGCGGCAAGGACTGGTTCAACCCGGCCGACGTCGAAGTCGAGCGCGATGCCAAGGCCAAGATCATCGGCGCCCGCCTGAAAACCGACGGCCTGCCGGTCGAGATCGGCGGCACCGAGAAGATGTCCAAGTCCAAGAACAACGGCGTTGACCCCCAGGCGATGATCGAAGCCTACGGTGCCGACACCTGCCGCCTGTTCATGATGTTCGCCTCGCCGCCCGACATGAGCCTGGAATGGTCCGACTCCGGCGTCGAAGGTGCCAGCCGCTTCCTGCGTCGTGTCTGGCGCCTGGCCCAGGCCCATGTCACCCAGGGCCTGCCTGGCAAGCTCGACATCGCCACCCTGGACGATGCACAGAAAGCGATCCGCCGTGCCACCCACGCCGCGATCAAGCAGGCCAGCACCGACGTCGGCCAGTTCCACAAGTTCAACACCGCCATCGCCCAGGTGATGACCCTGATGAACGTGCTGGAAAAAGCCCCGCAAGCCACCGAGCAGGACCGTGCCCTGCTGCAGGAAGGCCTGGAAGCGGTGGTGCTGCTGCTGTCGCCGATCACCCCGCACATCAGCCATGAACTGTGGCATCGCCTGGGTCACCAGGAAGCGGTCATCGACGCCGGCTGGCCGGCAGTGGATGAAAGCGCCCTGGTCCAGGACAGCATCGTCCTGGTCGTCCAGGTCAACGGCAAGCTGCGCGGCCAGATCGAAATGCCGGCCGCCGCCAGCCGCGAAGAGATCGAAGCCGCTGCCCGCAGCAACGACAACGTGCTGCGTTTCATCGACGGCCTGAGCATCCGCAAGGTCATCGTGGTACCGGGCAAGCTGGTCAATATCGTCGCCAACTGACAGGAACACGGGCCCGCCTCCGCGGCGGGCCCGCGAACAGATTCGGCCCTCAAGGGAGCAACAAGATGATCAAACGCAATCTGCTGGTGATGGGCCTGGCTGTCATGCTCAGCGCCTGCGGCTTCCAGCTGCGCGGCACCGGCCAGACCGAGCTTGCGATCAAGGAACTCGACCTGGACGCACGCAACGCCTACGGCGAGACCGTCACCCAGCTGCGCCAGGCCCTGCAGAGCAACGGCGTCAACGTGCATGCCGGCGCGCCGTACAAGCTGATCCTGACCAACGAAGCCGAGACGCAGCGTGCAGCCACCTATTCCGGCGGCTCGGGCCGCACTGCCGAGTATGAGCTGAGCACGGTGCTGAGCTACACCATCGGTGGCCACGACAACACCAACCTGCTCAGCGACAAGCTCGAAGTGCGCGATACCTACATGCATGACGGCAACAACATCGCCGGCTCGCAACAGGAAGCCCTGCAGGCCCGCAAGGAAATGCGCCGCGAGCTGGTGCAGAACATGCTGGTGCGCCTGCAACTGCTGACCCCGACCCAGCTGGAACTGTTGCAACAGAAAGCCGACGAGCGCGCCAAGGCCGAAGCACAGGCCCTGGAAGCGGCCCGCCGCGCCCAGGAAGCAACCCCTCAGCAGTCGCCCCTGCAACTGCCGGCCAACTGAGCCTGAACGGGGCACTTCGGTGCCCCGCCTGCGATCATGAAACTCGCCCCCGCCCAACTCAACAAGCACCTGCAAGGCAGCCTCGCACCGGTCTACGTGATCAGTGGCGATGACCCGCTGCTGTGCCAGGAAGCCGCCGATGCGGTGCGTGCCGCCGCACGCCAGCAAGGCTTCGACGAACGCCAGGTGTTCAGCGCCGACGCCAACTTCGACTGGGGCACCCTGCTCCAGGCCGGGGCCAGCCTGTCGCTGTTCGCCCAGCGCCGCCTGCTGGAACTGCGCCTGCCTTCGGGCAAGCCGGGCGACAAGGGCGCGGCTGCACTGATCGAGTATTGCTCCCGCCCCGCCGAAGACACCCTGCTGCTGATCAGCCTGCCCAAGCTCGATGGCAGCGCGCAGAAGACCAAATGGGGCAAGGCGTTGATCGAGGGGACACAGGTTCAGTTCATCCAGATCTGGCCGGTCGACACCCAGCAACTCCCCCAGTGGATCAACCAGCGCCTTTCCCAGGCGGGCTTGTCGGCCCAGCGTGATGCCGTCGACCTGATCGCCGCCCGGGTGGAGGGCAACCTGCTGGCCGCGGCCCAGGAAATCGAAAAGCTCAAGCTGTTGGCCGAAGGCAACCAGATCACGGTGGAAACCGTGCAGGCCGCGGTGGCCGACAGCGCCCGCTTCGATGTGTTCGGCCTGGTCGATGCCATCCTCAATGGCGAAGCCGCCCACGCCTTGCGCATGCTTGAAGGCTTGCGTGGCGAGGGCGTCGAACCACCGGTGATTCTCTGGGCCCTGGCCCGGGAGTTGCGCGTGCTGGCGGGTCTGGCCCAGCAATACAGCCAGGGCGTGCCCCTGGACAAGGCCTTCAGCCAGGCCCGGCCACCGGTCTGGGACAAGCGCAAGCCACTGATGAGCAAAGCCCTGCAACGCCACTCAGCGCAACGCTGGAGCCAGTTGCTGCAGGACGCCCAGCGCATCGACGCGCAGATCAAGGGGCAGGCCCAGGGCTCGCCCTGGACCAGCCTGGCGCGCTTGTCGCTGTTGATGGCCGGCCAGCGTCTGGCCTTGCCAGCAGAATAACGGCCATCGCGGGGCAAGCCCGCTCCTACAGCAGTTTTCTGTGGGAGCGGGCTTGCCCCGCGAAGGCTGCCCCCCTATATTCGCCCCCACACCCACTCCACAGGATCGCCTGCCATGAGCAAGAAACCCGCGAAACCCGGGCCCAACAAGGCCAAGTCAATCATCGCCCAGCCCCTGTTCCGTTGCCGCCAGGAACGAGCAGGCAAAGGCAAGGGCAGCTACCGCCGCGAAGCCTTCCAATCGAGAGATTGGGAGGCTTCGTTCTTTCGGGCCGCATAAAAGCAAGAATTCGACAGGCATGGTATGGTCAGCACCTGACCTGAAATACCTGGAACTGTGCATGCCCTTTTGTCTTACCCATCGTTGGCAACCTCGCCAACTGATCGCTGCCTCCAGCCTGATCCTGCTCGTTGCCTGCGCGGAGAAACCCACCGCCGCCGACGCGCTGCCGCTGGCCCCTGCCCAGCCGGCCCCGGTGGTCACCCTGCCGAACCCCGCCGTCGACACCAGCAGCGAAATCCAGCCGCTGCAATCCTTTGCCCAATGGCAGGCAGGTTTCCGCCAGCAAGCCCTGCAAGCGGGCATCAACGCCGGTACTTTCGACCGCGCATTCCTCGGCGTCACGCCGGACATGGACGTGGTCAAGGCCGATCGCAGCCAACCCGAATTCACCCGCCCGGTCTGGGAATACCTCGACGGCGCGCTGTCGCCCCTGCGCGTTCGCAATGGCAAGGCGCTGCTGGAGAAACATGCCGAGCTGCTCACCCAGATCGAACAGCGCTATGGCGTCGACCGCCAGGTACTGGTCTCGGTCTGGGGCATGGAAAGCAACTTTGGCCAGTTCCAGGGCAACAAGTCGGTAATCCGCTCCCTGGCGACCCTGGCCTATGAAGGCCGCCGTCCGGCATTCGCCCAGGCGCAGCTGATCGCGGCCCTGCAGATCCTGCAGAACGGCGATATCCAGCCCGACGCCATGCGCGGTTCCTGGGCCGGCGCCATGGGCCAGACCCAGTTCATCCCGACCACCTACAACACCCATGCGGTGGACTTCGACGGCGACGGTCGCCGGGATATCTGGAACAGCTCAGCCGACGCCCTGGCCTCGACCGCCCATTACCTGCAGAGCTCCGGCTGGAAGCGTGGCGAACCCTGGGGCTTCGAGGTGCAACTGGCACCCGGCTTCGACTACTGGCTGGCCGATGGCAGCCAGCGCAAGAGCGTGGCCGAATGGCTGCAACTGGGCCTGAAGCTGCCAACCGGCGTGCGCCTGCCAGCCGGCAGCGAGCAACTGTCCGCCGCCCTGCTGCTGCCGGCCGGTTATCGCGGCCCGGCGTTCCTGGTGCTGGATAACTTCCGCGCCATCCTCAAGTACAACAACTCCTCGTCCTACGCCATGGCCGTGGGCCTGTTGGGTGACCGCTTCTATGGCTCCGGCTTCATTGCCGGCAGCTGGCCCAAGGATGACCTGCCCCTGAGCCGCAGCGAGCGCGTCGAACTGCAGACCCTGCTCAGCGCCAGGAACTACGACGCCGGCGCGGCCGACGGCATTATCGGTGCCAACACCCGCAAGGCCATTCGCAGTGCGCAACAGGCGCTGGGATGGCCGGCTGATGGCTATCCGACCCACAAGCTGCTGGACAGCCTGCGCCAGCGCTGAGGCCGGGCCATGTTCGCGGGGCAAGTCGAGTCGTCGCACCGCCGCTCCTACCTGTAGGAGCGGGCTTGCCCCGCGATGGCATCAGAACAGATCTTCCTGTAACACCAATTGCTGGCAATCCGCATCCAGCCGCACCTGCGCGCCCAGGGGCAAGCTCAGGTTGGGATCGCAATGGCCGCTGCACCAGCCGGCCAGCACCGGAATGCGCAAGGGCTCGAACATCTCGCGCAGCAGCGGTGTCAGGGCTTGCACGGTCAGGCCGACGAAATCGCCGACCAGCACACCCCGCAGGCCTTCGAACTTGCCCGCCAGGCGCAGTTGGGTCAGCAGCCGGTCGATGCGGTACAACGGCTCGTTGACATCCTCGATAAACAGAATGCCATCCTGGCTGCACAGTTCCGCCGCAGTCCCCAGGGTTGCACCGAGCATCGCCAAGTTGCCGCCCACCAGGCGCCCTGTCGCCGCACCAGGAACGATTGTGCTCAACGGGTAGGCCTGTGGATGCGCCAGTGTGTCGCCGCGCCCCAGCTTGCCGCTGAGCAGCGCGAACAGCGAGGACACCGTCGGCTCCTGCTTGTCGGCCAGCAACTCGGACTTGAGCATGGCTCCGTGGAAGGTCACGAACCCCGCCTGCCGGGCAATCGCGCCATGCAACGCGGTGATGTCGCTATAACCCACCAGGGGCTTGGGGTGGTTGCGCAACAAGGCGTAGTCGATGCCGTCGAGCAGGCGCATGCTGCCGTAGCCGCCGCGCAGGCAGATAATGGCGTCGACATCGCTGGCAGCGAAGGCCGCATGCAGGTCAGCCAGGCGCTGCGCATCGCTACCGGCCAGGTAACCGTCGGACTCGCTGACCCCGGGATAGACCCGGCATTGATAGCCCCGGGCCTCGAACCAGTGGATCGCCTTGAGCGTGTCGAGGCGGGCCGGCCCGGCTGGAGCAATGATTGCGATGCGGCCATTTTCCGGCAGCGGCTTGGGCAAGCGCCGGCAGGCAGGCTGCACCTCTGGCGGATGATCGAAGGGAGGATTCATCCAGACGACTCCTTGTATGGACCTGGCCGGTGATCCTGGCGCCATGGGCAAGCACATGGCGCCCGGAAAACCTGCCACAAATAAAAATGCCGATGTCGCCGGCAAGCGGACATCGGCATCGGACTACGCCATCGATCAGAGCTTGATCTTGGCCTCGTGAGCCTGCTGGTCGGCGTGGTACGAGGAACGCACCAGCGGGCCGGAAGCCACGTTCTTGAAGCCCATCTTGTAGCCTTCCTCGGCGAACCAGGCGAAGGTGTCCGGGTGCACGAAGCGCTGTACCGGCAAGTGGCTGCGCGATGGCTGCAGGTACTGGCCCAGGGTCAGCATGTCGATGTTGTGCTCGCGCATGCGGTGCATCACTTCGATCACTTCTTCGTCGGTCTCGCCCAGGCCCAGCATCAGGCCGGACTTGGTCGGCACGTGCGGCACCAGTTCCTTGAACTTCTGCAGCAGGGTCAGCGACCACTGGTAGTCCGAACCCGGACGCGCAGCCTTGTACAGGCGCGGTACGGTTTCCAGGTTGTGGTTGAACACGTCTGGCGGAGTCTGTGCGGTGATTTCCAGGGCCACGTCCATGCGTCCACGGTAATCCGGCACCAGGGTCTCGAGCTGCACGCCCGGCGACAGGGCACGGATCTCGCGGATGCAGTCGGCAAAGTGCTGGGCACCGCCGTCACGCAGGTCGTCGCGGTCCACCGAGGTGATCACCACGTACTTCAGGCGCAGGTCGGCGATGGCCACGGCCAGGTTCTTCGGCTCGTCGACATCCAGCGGCTTCGGCCGGCCGTGACCGACGTCGCAGAACGGGCAACGACGGGTGCAGATGTCACCCATGATCATGAAGGTCGCGGTACCGCCGGAGAAGCACTCGCCCAGGTTCGGGCAGGACGCCTCTTCACAGACGCTGTGCAGCTTGTGCTTGCGCAGCAGTTGCTTGATGCGGTCGACTTCCGGCGAAACCGGGATGCGCACGCGGATCCAGTCGGGCTTCTTCGGCAGTTCGTCGGTGGGGATGATCTTTACCGGGATACGCGCGACTTTCTCCGCGCCCCGCAGCTTGACGCCCGCCTCGACCTTGGGCCGTGGCGTCGGAGTCACGCTTTGCACTGGATCTTGCACAACAGTAGTCATATTCAGAAGATTCCGCCCGTAAGGGTCGTCTGCTCAGCATAGTCGAGGTGCTTGACCAGCTGCCCGCGCAGCCTTGCCCTGACCTCGGAGAGTTCGATCGGGCCTGCCTGATCGCGCAGCTGGGTCATGGCCAGCCCCGCATACCCGCAGGGGTTAATCCGGCGGAATGGCCCAAGGTCCATGTCCACGTTCAAGGCAAGGCCATGGAAAGAACAGCCATTGCGAATCCGCAAGCCGAGCGAGGCGATCTTCGCCCCGTCGACATAGACGCCCGGTGCATCGGCCTTGGCGGCCGCCTCGACGCCGTAGCTGGCGAGCAGCTCGATCAGCGAGCGCTCGATGCGGCTGACCAGCTCGCGCACGCCAAAGCCCAGGCGACGCACATCGAGCAACAGGTAGGCCACCAGCTGGCCCGGGCCGTGATAGGTCACCTGGCCACCACGGTCAGTCTGCACCACCGGGATATCCCCCGGCACCAGCAGGTGCTCGGCCTTGCCCGCCTGGCCCTGGGTGAACACCGGTGGGTGTTCAACCAGCCACACCTCGTCGGCGGTATCCGGGCCACGCTGGTCGGTAAACCGACGCATGGCCTCCAGCACCGGCTCGTAGGGCAGCAGGCCGAGGTCGCGCACACCGAGGCTGGCCGGCATCAGAGCACCATTTTCACGATGCCGGTAGCACGCAGGGCGCTGTTGATGTCGTGCAGCTGGTCTTCGCCGGTGGCGACGATGTGCAGTTGCACCGTGGTGTACTTGCCTTCCTTGCTCTGGCGCTCGGCCAGGGTCTTGAGATCGACTTCGGCGTACTTCTTGAGGATCTCGATCACCGTGTCCTTGAAATTGACCACGGTGTCGCCGATGACCTTGATCGGGTAATCGGCGCAGGGGAATTCGATTTTGTGCGACTTGACGTCAGGTTCAGTCATGGCGGTAACGGCCTCGTAAGCCGTGGCAACAACAACGCCCCCGCGTGAATGCGCGGGGGCGTGGCAGGTCACGATATCAGTTGAACAACCCGTAGAAGAATAGACGAATGCTATCCCACACCCGGCCGAAGAAACCAGCTTCCTCGACAGCGTCCAGCGCGATCAGGTCGGCGCTGTGGACTACCTTGTCATCCAGTTTGACTTCCACTTTACCGATCACGTCACCTTTGGCGATCGGAGCGGTCAGTTGCGGGTTCATGGTCATGCTTGCCGCCAGGCGTTTCAATTGGCCTTTAGGCAAAGTCATGCTCAGGTCGTTGGCCAGACCGGCCTTGACCTGGCTGGCGGTACCTTTCCAGACCGGAGCCTGGGCCAGTTCGGTGCCCTTCTGGTAGAAGGTCTGGGTTTCGAAGAAGCGGAAACCGTAGGTCAGCAGCTTCTGGGTCTCGGCGGCGCGGGACTGCTCGCTGTTGGTACCGAAGACCACCGCGATCAGGCGCATGCCATCACGTACGGCCGAAGACACCATGCAGTAGCCGGCTTCGTCGGTGTGACCGGTTTTCAGGCCGTCGACGGTCTTGTCGCGCCACAGCAGCAGGTTGCGGTTAGGCTGCTTGATGTTGTTCCAGAAGAACTCCTTCTGCGAGTAGATCGCGTAGTGGGCAGGGTCTTCGTGGATGATCGCACGGGCCAGCACCGCCATGTCGTGGGCCGAGGAGTAGTGCTCCGGGTTCGGCAGACCGGTCGGGTTCATGAAGTGGCTGTTGGTCATGCCCAGGTCGGCGGCAGTCTTGTTCATCATGTCGGCGAAGGCGTCTTCGCTGCCGGCGATGTGCTCGGCCAGGGCGACACTGGCGTCGTTGCCCGACTGGATGATGATGCCGTGCAGCAGGTCGCTGACGCTGACCTGGGTGCCGACCTTGATGAACATCCGCGAACCACCGGTACGCCAGGCGTTTTCGCTGACGGTCACCGGATCGTTCTCGCCGATCTGGCCACGGCGGATGTCCAGGGTCGCGATGTAGGCGGTCATCAGCTTGGTCAGGCTGGCCGGCGGCAGACGCTCGTCACCATTGTTCTCGACCAGGACGTTACCGCTGGATGCTTCCATGAGCACGTAGGACTTGGCTGCCAGTTGCGGCGGCGACGGCATCATCTGCTCTGCCGCGAAGGCGGCAGGGGTGATCATCAGCGGAACTAGCAGGCAAAGGCGTTTGGCAAAGGTGGTGATGTTCATCCGTCTCTCGAAATGGCTAATGGGCTCATGCCCTCATGGGCAAAACGTTTTTTGGCGCTAGGCCTTGCGAGCAAAACCGCCATTGTACATGGCCGCAATGCCCGCTTGCATGACAAACCGACCAGTCCCCCCGGTCAGTCCGCCGTGACGACTTTCGCCTGGCCGAGGTTGGCCAGGCGCACACTGTCCTGCATTTTCTGGGCTTCACCCTGGCTGTTGATCGGCCCCATGCGTACCCGGTGCAGGGTCTGCTGGTTGCGCACGATCGAACTGATGAAGACCGGCGCGCTGACCATGCCGCTAAGCTTGGAGCGCAGCAATTCGGCCGCATCCGGGTTGGCGAAAGCGCCGACCTGCAAGTAAAGACCATTGCTGGCCAGGCCACTGTTGCTGGCGACCTGCACGGGCACGGCCGCGGCGGCATGCTGCTGCGGTGGCGGGGTCCACTGCTCGACCGCACCGGTGCTGGCAGAGAACGTCTGGGTCTGGGCGACCTGCGGCTGCTCCAGCACCATCGGCGCCGGCTGGCCACGCTGGGCCCACCATTGTTTCGGGTCGATCCCCTCGACGCGCACCCGTGCCGTGCCGGTTTCGGCATAACCCAGTTTTTTCGCCGCCGCATAGGACAGGTCGATGATGCGGTCCGAGTAGAACGGTCCACGGTCGTTGACCCGCAGGATCACGCTGCGATGATTGTCCAGGTTGGTGACCTTGACGTAGGCCGGCAGCGGCAGGGTCTTGTGCGCCGCGCTCATGCCGTAGAGGTCATAGACCTCGCCATTGGCTGTGTTCTGGCCATGGAATTTGGTGCCGTACCACGACGCCGTACCTTCGGCGCGGTAGTTGCGCGAATCCTGGATCGGGAAGTAGGTCTTGCCCAGCACGGTGTAGGGGTTGGCCTTGTAGTTACCGGTGTGCACGGTCGGCGTAGCGTCCGGGATCTTCGTGACATCGACGTCCCACCACGGTGCGCCGTCCTTGTGCGCCCGGTTGATATCCAGGCCCGGCTTGGCCTTGACCGTGTTGCCGCTTTGCTGTGCCGGACGGCTCGAAGAACAGCTGACCAGCATCAGGCCCAGGGCCGCGCAGCCGATCAGTTTGAGAGATGTGTCAGAAAACAAAACGCGCATTACTTGGCGCCCCGTGCTTGAACCAGCAGGTCCGATAGCTGATGTACCGCCATGGCGTACATCACGCTGCGGTTGTAGCGAGTGATCGCGTAGAAGTTTTTCAGGCCCAGCCAGTATTCGGGACCGTTGTCGCCTTCGAGCCGGAAAGCGGTGACCGGCAGATCATCGCGCAACGCATCATGACTTGACCAGCCCAGTGCCCGCAACTGCGCGACCGTCTTGACCGCGTCGATGCCGGGGCTCAGCCCTTCGTCGACCCGGTTGCCGCTGACCGTGGCGCGGCTGACCACCTGCTCGCCGGCGACCCAGCCGTGACGCTTGAAGTAGCTGGCCACGCTGCCGATGGCATCGTCCGGGTTGTTCCAGATATTGATATGGCCGTCGCCATCGAAGTCCACGGCGTAGGCGCGAAAGCTGCTGGGCATGAACTGCGGCAGGCCCATGGCCCCGGCGTAGGAGCCCTTGAGCACCAGCGGATCGACCTGCTCTTCGCGGGCCAGGAGCAGGAACTCGCGCAATTCCTTGCGGAAGAACTCGGCCCGTGGCGGGTAATCGAAGCCCAGGGTCGACAGCGCGTCGATCACCCGGTAGTTGCCGGTGTTGCGGCCAAAGAAGGTCTCGACGCCGATGATCGAGACAATCACCTGGGCCGGTACGCCATATTCCTGCTCGGCACGGGCCAAGGTGGCTTCATGCTGGCGCCAGAAATCCACGCCACGGGCGACCCGGGCGTCGGTGAGGAACATCGGGCGATAGTCCTTCCACGGTTTTACCCGCTCGGCCGGGCGGGAAATGGCATCGAGGATCGACTGCTTGCGCTGTACCTCGCGAAACACATCCATCAACTGCTCACTGGCAAAGCCGTAATCGCGAGTCATTTCGCTGACGAATTCGGCCACCTGGGGCGAACCGTCGTAGTCGCTGGCGGCTGCCTGCTGCGCCCCCCCGAGCAGGCCGACCAGGCCGACCCAGGGCGCACAACGGGCGGCCCAGCCACGCATTGCTTGCATGTAATTCTTCACCTTATTCAAACCTGTGCAATCCATTTGCGATGCGTGTGGATCGACATGAGAACCCCAAACGCTGACAGCAGCGTCACCAACGAAGTTCCGCCATAACTAATGAAGGGCAGCGGCACGCCCACCACGGGCAACAGGCCGCTGACCATACCGATATTGACGAACACATATACGAAGAAGGTCATGGTCAGGCTGCCGGCCAGCAGCTTGCCGTAGAGTGTCTGCGCCTGGGCGGTGATCACCAGGCCGCGACCGATCAGCAGCAGGTAGATCAGCAACAGGGCGCAAATGCCGACCAGGCCGAACTCCTCGCCCATGACGGCGATGATGAAGTCGGTATGACTTTCCGGCAAAAAGTCCAGGTGCGACTGGGTGCCCAGCAACCAGCCCTTGCCGAACACGCCGCCGGAACCGATCGCTGCCTTGGACTGGATGATGTTCCAGCCAGTGCCCAGTGGGTCGCTTTCCGGATCGAGAAAGGTCAGTACCCGCTGTTTCTGGTAGTCATGCATGACGAAGAACCACATGGCCACCGCCACCGGCACGGCGGCGGCGATCACGCTGAGGATCCAGCGCCAGCGCAGGCCGCCCATGAACAGCACGAACGCGCCCGAGGCCAGGATCAGCAGCGCCGTGCCCAGGTCCGGCTGGCGCACGATGAGAATGAACGGCACACCGATCATGATCAGGCTGATCATCACATGCTTGAGGTGCGGCGGCAGCGATCGCTTGGCCAGGTACCAGGCGATGGTCGCCGGCATGATGATCTTCATGAATTCCGAGGGCTGGAAGCGGATCACCCCGGGAATGTTGATCCAGCGCGTGGCGCCCATGGCGTTGTGGCCCATGACGTCCACCACCACCAGCAGGATCACCCCGCCGACGTAGGCAAGCGGCACCCAGCGCGCCATGAAGCGCGGCTCCAGCTGGGCGATGATGAACATCGACACCAGGCCGATGCCGAAGGAACTGGCCTGCTTGAGCAGCAGGTCCCAGTTCTTGCCGCTGGCCGAATAGAGAACGAACAGGCTGCCGGCCGCCAGGGTCAGCAGCAGGATCAGCAAGGGGCCATCGATGTGGATGCGCTGCAGGAAGCTGGCCCGGCGGCGCATGACATCCTCGCTGGAGAGCATGCGATCGAAATTACTCATCACGGCGCCGATTCCTGGGCAATGGAAGGGTTGGCAAATTCAGGCTTGAGGCGCCCGTCGGGGCCGAGCAACCAGGCGTCCATGACCTGGCGCACCACAGGGGCGGCCACGCCGGAGCCGGACTCGCCGTTCTCGACCATCACCGACACCACGATCTTCGGGTTGTCGGCCGGGGCGAAGCCGACGAACAAGGCGTGGTCGCGATGGCGTTCCTGCAACTTGTTGCGGTCGTACTTCTCACCCTGCTTGATCGCCACCACCTGGGCGGTACCACTCTTGCCGGCGATCCGGTACTGGGCACCGATGGAGGCTTTGCGCGCGGTGCCGCGGGCACCGTGCATCACCTGCTCCATGCCGTGAGTGACCTTGTTCCAGTCGGACTTGTCACGCAGGACGATATCCTCCATCGGGTTTTCGTCCACCGGCGGCAGGCCTTCGATGGTCTTGGCCAGGTGCGGGCGGTTCCACTTGCCCTTGTTGGCGATCAGCGCGGTGGCCTGGGCCAGCTGCAAGGGCGTGGCCTGCATGTAGCCCTGGCCGATACCGAGGATCAGGGTCTCGCCCGGGAACCAGGCCTGGCGCCGGGTGGCGCGCTTCCACTCGCGCGACGGCATCAGGCCCGGCGACTCCTCGAACATGTCCAGCGAGACCTTCTGGCCGATGCCGAAGCGGTTCATGTAGCTGGACAGGCGGTCGATGCCCATCTTGTGCGCCAGGTCGTAGAAGTAGGTGTCGTTGGAACGCATGATTGCCGTGTCGAGGTCGACCCAGCCATCACCGGTGCGGTTCCAGTTACGGTACTTGTGGTCGTAGTTGGGCAACTGGTAGTAGCCCGGGTCGAACACCCGGCTTGTCGCCGTCACCACGCCACTGTCGAGGCCGGCGATGGCCACTGCCGGCTTGATGGTCGAGCCCGGCGGGTACAGGCCACGCAGCACGCGGTTGAACAGCGGCCGGTCGATGGAATCACGCAGCTCGGCATAGGCCTTGAAGCTGATACCGGTGACGAACAGGTTGGGATCGAAGCTCGGCTGGCTGACCATCGCCAGGACTTCGCCGGTGTTCGGATCAAGCGCGACAATGGCACCACGACGCCCGGCCAGGGCCGCCTCGGCAGCCTCCTGCAGCTTGATGTCGAGGCTCAGGACGATGTCCTTGCCAGGGCTTGGGTCGGTGCGCTTGAGCACCCGCAATACCCGGCCACGGGCGTTGGTCTCGACTTCTTCATAACCGACCTGGCCGTGCAGCTCAGGCTCGTAGAAGCGTTCGATACCGGTCTTGCCGATATGGTGAGTGCCACTGTAGTTGACCGGATCGAGGGTCTTGAGCTCTTTTTCGTTGATCCGCCCGACATAGCCGACCGAATGAGCGAAGTGCGCGCCCTGCGGGTAATGGCGCACCAACTGGGCCACCACTTCCACCCCGGGCAGGCGGAACTGGTTCACCGCGATCCTTGCAATCTGCTCTTCGGTCAGCTCGAACAGGATCGGCACCGGCTCGAACGGCCGGCGCCCCTGGCGCATGCGTTTTTCGAACAGGGTGCGGTCGTCCGGGGTCAGCTCCAGCACTTCGACGATCACGTCGAGCACCTGCTGCCAGTTACCGGAGCGCTCGCGGGTCATGCTCAGGCTGAAGCTCGGCCGGTTGTCGGCGATGATCACTCCGTTGCGGTCGAAGATCAGGCCACGGGTCGGCGGAATCGGCTGCACATGCACCCGGTTGTTTTCCGACAGCGTCGAGTGATAGTCGTACTGGATCACCTGCAGGTAATACAGGCGAGCGATCAGCACGCAGATCAGCAGGACGATCGCCACGGCACCGACCACGACGCGACTGCGCACCAAACGGGCGTCTTTCTCGTGATCCTTGAGGCGAATCGGCTGCGTCATTGAAAGGCTTACAGGTTCATTTATGGTAAGGATGCCCGGACAGCACGGTCCAGGCGCGGTACAGCTGCTCGCCGATCAGTATCCTTACCAACGGGTGCGGCAGGGTCAGCGGCGACAGCGACCAGCGTTGCTCGGCGCGCGCGCAGACTTCCGGCGCCAGCCCTTCCGGGCCGCCGACCATGAAGTTCACGGTACGCGAGTCCAGCCGCCAGCGATCCAGCTCGACCGCCAGTTGCTCGGTACTCCAGGGCTTGCCATGGACCTCCAGGGTGACGATCCGTTCCCCTGGCTGGACCTTGGCCAGCATGGCCTCGCCCTCCTGACGGATCAGGCGGGCGACATCGGCATTCTTGCCCCGGGTATTGAGCGGAATTTCCACCAGCTCCAGCGACAGCTCCGAAGGCAGGCGCTTGGCATACTCATGCCAACCGTCCTCGACCCACTTGGGCATGCGCGAGCCGACCGCGATCAGACGCAGACGCACGACGCTTCCTTATTCCCGGTCTTTGAGCTTGTCAGCGTAGTCGTGGGTGTTTTCCGGGCTGTGGTGTTTGCCATCGTGCGCGCGGCTCTGCTCGGCGCCCAGCCACAGGCGCTCCAGGTCGTAGAACTGACGGGCAGCGGCGGTCATCATGTGAACGATGACGTCGTTCAGGTCGAGCAGCACCCAGTCGCTATCGCCCTTGCCTTCTTCGCCCAGCGGCTGCGCGCCCTTGGCCTTGACCGCTTCGCGGACCTTTTCCAGCATGGCGTTGATCTGGCGGTTGGAGGTACCGGTGGCGATGATCATGTAGTCGGTCAGGCTGTGCTTGTCGCGCACGTCGATGACCTGGATGTCCTGGGCCTTGACGTCCTCCAGGGCTGCCTTGGTCAGTTCGACCAGTTCTTCGCCATTGATGGCACTGATTTTTTGCTTGGTCATATAAAACTCATTCAACTCGTAAAGTAGGGGGCGCTTGCAGCACCCTCAGTTCGGCGCACGGTAGAGGTTGTGCGCATCGATATAGGCCAGTACTGCGTCCGGCACCAGAAACCGCACCGACTTGCCGCTGGCCAGCAGCTGTCGGATCTGCGTGGCAGACACCGCAAGCGGCGTCTGCCAGACGAATGCAATATGTCCCGCCGGCCCGACCAGGGCCTGCGGGTCACTGACTGAGCGTGCTGCCAACAGGTTGCGCAGGGCATCCGGTGGCTCGACGTCGGCATCCGGGCGTTGCAGCACCAGGATGTGGCAGTGTTGCAGCAATTCTTCCCAGCGATGCCAGCTGGGCAGGCCGCAGAAGGCATCCCAGCCCAGCAGCAGGAACAACTGGTCCGAGGCGGCCATTTCGGCGCGCATCAGTTCCAGCGTTTCGATGGTGTACGACGGCGTGTCGCGCAACAGCTCGCGGGCATCGACCGACAGCGTCGGCACGCCCTCGACCGCGCAGCGCACCATCGCCAGGCGATCCTCGGCCGACACCTGCGGGGTGTCGCGGTGCGGCGGACGGGCATTGGGCATCAGCCGCAGCTCGTCCAGCGCCAGCACTTCGGCCACCTCCAGCGCGCTGCGCAGGTGTCCGATGTGCACCGGGTCGAATGTCCCGCCGAGCACGCCGATGCGCCGGGCGGGCGACATCGTCATGACAGGGGCGAGCGGTGTGCGCTCGGCCAAGTCAGAGCGACTCCTGTCCGCGCAGTTGACCGTCGCCGATCACCACGTATTTTTCGCAGGTCAGGCCTTCCAGGCCGACCGGGCCGCGGGCGTGCAGCTTGTCGGTGGAAATACCGATCTCGGCGCCCAGGCCGTACTCGAAACCGTCGGCAAAGCAGGTCGGGGTGTTGATCATCACCGAGGACGAATCGACCTCGGCCATGAACCGCCGGGCCTGGCCCTGGTGTTCGGTAACGATGGAGTCGGTGTGGTGCGAGCCATACCGGTTGATGTGTTCGATGGCCTGCTCCAGGCCGTCGACCACGCGGATCGAGAGGATCGCCGCGAGGTATTCGGTGTTCCAGTCCGCTTCCGTGGCCGGCACTGCCTCGATGATCTGCCGGGTACGCTCGCAACCGCGCAGTTCGACGCCTTTTTCCCGGAATTGGCCGGCCATTTCCGGCAGGAACGCCGCCGCTACCGACTGATCGACCAGCAGGGTTTCCATCGCCCCGCAGATGCCGTAACGGTAGGTCTTGGCGTTGAATGCAATGCGCCGGGCCTTGTCCAGTTCGGCATGCTCGGCCACATACACGTGGCAGATGCCGTCCAGGTGCTTGATCACCGGTACCCGGGCGTCACGGCTGATGCGCTCGATCAGGCCCTTGCCACCACGCGGGACGATCACATCGACGTACTCGGGCATGCTGATCAGCGCGCCCACGGCTTCGCGGTCGGTGGTTTCCACCACCTGGACCACTGCCGCCGGCAAGCCTGCCTCGGCCAGGCCACGCTGGATGCAGGCGGCGATGGCACGGTTGGAATGAATGGCCTCGGAACCACCGCGCAGGATCGTCGCGTTACCCGACTTCAGGCACAGGCTGGCGGCATCGATGGTCACGTTCGGACGCGACTCGTAGATGATCCCGATCACCCCCAGCGGCACGCGCATCTTGCCGACCTGGATACCCGACGGCCGATAACTCATGTCGCGAATCGCACCCACTGGGTCCGGCAGGCTGGCCACCTGGCGCAGGCCGACGATCATGCCGTCGATGCGCGCCGGGGTCAGCGCCAGGCGCTCGAGCATGGCCGGTTCCAGGCCATTGGCGCGGCCGGCGGCCAGGTCCAGCTCGTTGGCGGCGGACAGCTCGGTGCGCGCCGCGTCCAGGGCATTGGCGGCAGCCTGCAGCGCGCGGTTCTTCTGCGCGGTACTGGCGCGGGCGATGACGCGGGCAGCCTCACGGGCGGCGCGACCCAGGCGGGTCATGTAGTCAAGAACGGACTCAGTCATGGGCTCAGTGTCTTGGCGGAGGGGAAATCGGCTGATTATAACTGGCAGGCCGCCCCACGCCCAGCGGTGACAGGCGGATGGTCGAAAACAGTGCCCCTGATGTCCCACAACCCCTGTAGGAGCGGCGGTGCGACGACTCGACTTGCCCCGCGATACGATGTGTCTGGTGGATTGCAATCGCGGGGCAAGCCCGCTCCTACAGTGAGCCGTTCAGCCTTGATTAAGCGATTAGTTGCTATCATCGCCCACCTGACCAATGCGAATCCGCCAGCATGCCCGACACCGCCCCCTGCCCGTCCCGGGCCTTGCCCGACAGTTTTTTCGACCGCGACGCCCAGGAACTGGCCAAGGCCCTGCTGGGCAAGATCATCCGCCACCGCCACGGCCCCTACTGGCTGGCGGCACGAATCATCGAGACCGAGGCTTACTACTGCAGCGACAAGGGCAGCCATGCCTCCCTCGGCTATACGGAAAAACGCAAGGCGCTGTTCCTCGACGGCGGGCATATCTACATGTACTACGCCCGTGGCGGCGACTCGCTGAACTTCAGCGCCCAGGGCCCAGGCAACGCGGTGCTGATCAAGTCCGCCTACCCCTTCGTCGACGCCATTTCCGACGCCAACAGCCTGGCGCAAATGCAGCTGAACAACCCCGACGCCAGCGGCCAGCCCCGGACCATCGAGCGCCTGTGCGCCGGCCAGACCCTGCTGTGCAAGGCCATGGGCCTGAAAGTGCCGCACTGGGACGCCAAGCGCTTCGACCCTGACCGACTGTTTGTCGAAGACTGCGGAATCAATGTGAAACACATTATTCAAAGCACCCGTCTGGGAATCCCTACGGGCCGCGACGAACATCTGCCCTACCGTTTCGTCGACGCCGACTTCGCCCGCCACTGCACCCGCAACCCGCTGCGCCGGGGTCAGGTCGAAGGCCGGGACTATTTTTTACTGACACAAGGAAACTGACACGATGGGCCAATGGCTCGACAGCCTGACCGGTTGGCTTGGTGCCAACCCGCAATGGCTTGGCTTGGCGATTTTTCTGGTGGCCTGCGTGGAATGCCTGGCCATCGCCGGGATCATCGTACCCGGCACCGTTCTGCTGTTCGGCGTCGCCGTGCTGGCCGGCAGTGGCGCCCTGTCGCTGGGCGAAACCCTGCTGCTGGGTTTCTTCGGCGGCCTGCTGGGCGATGCCATCTCCTACACCCTGGGGCGCAAGTTTCACCAGAACATCCGGCGCCTGCCCCTGCTGCGTCATCACCCGGAGTGGATCGGTGGCGCCGAGACCTATTTCCAGCGCTACGGCATCGCCAGCCTGCTGGTCGGCCGCTTCATCGGCCCGCTACGGCCCATGCTGCCGATGGTCGCCGGCATGTTCGACATGCCCCTGCCACGCTTCATCGCCGTGAGCCTGATTGCCGGTGCCGGCTGGTCGGTGGCCTATCTGCTACCCGGCTGGGCAACCGGCGCGGCCATGCGCCTGCCACTGCCGGAAGGCTTCTGGATGGATGCGGGGATAATCGCTGCGGGCCTGGCGCTGCTGATCGGTGTCAGCATCAGTTGCAGCCTGCGCAGCATGCGCCGCGGCACCAAAGTGATCGCCGGGCTCAGCCTGCTGGCCCTGGCGGGTGTGTTTCTGGGCTGGCCCTACCTGCATGAATTCGACCAGGGCCTGATGACCCTGATCCAGGAACATCGCAGCAATGTCATCGATGGCAGCGTGGTGCTGATCACCCGCATGGGCGATTTTCGTACCCAGTTTATCCTCGGCGGGCTGCTGACCGGGCTGTTGATGCTGGCGCGCCAATGGCGTCCGGCGCTGTTTGCCGGCGCTACCCTGGTCGGCACCGCCCTGGCCAATGGCAGTCTGAAATGGCTATTCGCCCGCGCCCGCCCGGAAGTCCTGAGCGACCCGCTGACCTCGTACAGCATGCCCAGCGGCCACAGCTCGGCGGCTTTCGCCTTCTTTCTGGTGCTGGCGGTGCTCGCCGGACGTGGCCAGCCGGCGCGCATGCGCCTGACCTGGATCCTGCTGGGCTGCCTGCCGGCCCTGGCGATTGCCCTGTCGCGGGTCTACCTGGGCGCGCACTGGCCGACCGACATCCTCGCCGGCGCCCTGCTCGCCTGCTGCATCTGTGCCACCAGCCTGACCCTGGTCCAGCATCGCCAACCGCTCACGGCCCTGCCGCTGAAGGTCTGGTGGCTGATCCTGCCGGCCTGCGTGGCGGTGCTGGCCTTCTTCAGCCTGCATTCGCTGCCACACGCCCTGCTGCGCTACCAGTATTGAGGGCTCAGGCGAACAATTCGCCCTGGAGCCGGTCGAGCAGCGCCTGGATCTTGTCCAGGCGCTGGCGTGGCGAGTCGATCGCCAACAGTTCGAGCTTGTCGTCTTCGACGAACGGCAGCAGGTAGGCCAACTGATTGGCCAATGACTGCTGACCCGTGACCTCCCTCGGCATACCCAGGGCCTCCACCATCGGATGCTCGCCCAACGCCACGAGCAAGGCCAGCAGGTCACTGTCGGCTTCGCTCAAGGGGGCGTCCGGCGCTTCTGCCAGCCACTGCACATCGGCCACCAGCAACTGGTCCTTCTGCACCTCGAAGGGCCCGACGTGAAAGCGCCGTATGCCTTCGACTCGGATGCCGAGCAAGCCGTTGTCCTGCTGCTGGAAGTCGCGAATCACCGCTTCGCAACCCAGCAGCGAAAAGCCCGCCGGCACCGTGCCGACCTGATCGCCTTCGAGGATGCAGACCACGCCGAAGCCGCCGTTCTTCTTCATGCAGCGACCGATCATGTCCAGGTAGCGCGCCTCGAAGATCTGCAGATCGAGGTAGCAGCCTGGAAACAACACGGTATTGAGCGGAAACAGGGGTAGCGTCATCGCAATTCCTCAAACAACCAGGCTGACCGCCAAGGGCAGGAATACTGCCGTGGCAACCCCCATCAGGCTCATCGCCAGGGCCGCGAAAGCCCCGCATTCATCACTTTCCTGCAGCGCCACCGAAGTGCCTACCGCGTGGGCGGTCACTCCCAGGGCCATGCCCCGCGCCTCGGCACTGTGCACACCGCAGCGCGACAACAGCGCCGGGCCGAAGATCGCCCCGATTACCCCGGTGATCAGCACGAACACCGCTGCCAGTGCCGCCACACCGCCGATCTGCTCGGCCACCAGCATGGCAATGGGCGAGGTTACCGACTTGGGCGCCATGGTCATCAGGATCATGTGCTCGGCACCGAACCACCAACCCAGCAGCAGGCAGGCGCCCGTGGCGAACACCCCTCCGATTACCAGCGTAGTAAAAGTCGGCCAGAACAGCTGGCGAATGCGCCGCAGATTCAGGTACAGCGGCACCGCCAGGGCCACGGTGGCCGGCCCCAGCAGGGTGTTCATGATCTCGGTGCTTTTGCGGTATTCGCTGTAGGTCAGGCCACAGGCGAGCAGTACGCCAATGACCACCAGCATCGACACCAGCACCGGTTGCAGGAAAATCCAGCGGGTTTTCTCGAAGGCTGCCAGTACCAACTGGTAGGCACCCAGGGTGATACCGATGCCAAACAGCGGATGGTGAATCACAGCGTCGAGCGCGCCACTCCAGTCCAGGCTCATGGCTGCTCCTCACGCTTGCCCTGGCGGGAGATGAGCCTTTGCATCAGCACACCGACAAAGGCCAGGGTGATCAATGCCGACAGCACCAGGGCGCCGACGATGGCCCAGAAGTCAGCGGCGATATCGGCGGCGTAGACCATCACCCCCACCGCCGGCGGCACCAGCAGCAACGGCAGGTAGCGCAACAGGCTGCTGGCCGCTTCGTTCAGGGGCGCGCCTACTTCGCCGCGCACCATCAGGAACACCAGCAGCAGCAAGAGGCCGATGATCGGCCCGGGCAGGATGGGCACGAACAGATGATTGATCGCCGTCCCAAGCAATTGGAACAACACCAGCCAGGTCAATCCACGCAACAGCATAACGCTCTCCTTCGGGCCAGGGCGGCATTATAAGCACGCTAACGACCTGTCTATAACCTGATATTCGCCGAAAATATGCCGACTTGACCACTTGGGACTAGCGTGCTGATCTTAAGGCCTTGAATCTGCCGTAGTCATAAGAAAACCAAAGACAATCTGGAGAGTCACGATGCCCCAAGTACCTGTTGCAGAGCTTTCGCAGTACGTTGGAAAGGAACTGGGACGTTCCGACTGGATGACCATCGATCAAGACCGCATCAACCTCTTCGCCGAGGCCACTGGCGACTTTCAGTTCATTCACGTCGACCCGGTGCAGGCGGCAAAAACGCCATTTGGCAGCACTATTGCGCATGGTTTTCTCAGCCTGTCGCTGATCCCCAAGTTGATGGAAGACATCATGGTCGTCCCCGAGGGCAACAAGATGGTGGTCAACTATGGCCTGGACAGCGTGCGCTTCATCCAGCCGGTGAAGGTCAACAGCCGGGTCCGCCTCAAGGTCGACATGGCCCAGGCGACCGAGAAGAAGCCTGGCCAGTGGCTGATCAAGCTCACTGCCACCCTGGAAATCGAAGGCGAGGAAAAGCCGGCCTATATCGCCGAGCCGCTGACACTCTGCTTCGTCTGACCCCACCTCCTGCTGAAACAGCTCCCGTGGCTGTTTCAGCCAGTGCGTTGTGCGGCATACTCGGGGCCTCACCCGTCCGGACCCCGTCATGCGCCCACTCGTTCCGCTTGCCCTGACCCTGCTGCTCGCCGCGTGTGGCGACGGCGAACCGCTGTCTCCACCCGACGCCCGCCTGCCCGATGGCGGCCGCTTCCGGGGCCAGGTGGTCGATGGCCTGCTGCAAGGTGAAGGGCGCATCGACTATCCCAATGGCAGCTGGTACGCCGGCAACTTTCTCAATGGCCAGTGGCACGGCCAGGGCGAATGGCACGGCAGCAATGGCGAGGTCTACCGCGGCCAGTTCCAGCAGGGTCTGTTCCATGGTTCGGGCACACTGAAAACCCCGGGCAGCAGCTATGCCGGCACGTTCAAGCTGGGCCGCCGCGATGGTGAAGGCACGCTGAAGGAGAACGGCCAGCAGTATCGCGGCCAGTTCAAGGACGACCAGTACAACGGTGCAGGCCTGCTGCAACTGGCCGACGGCAGCCAGTACCAGGGCCTGTTCGCCCGCGGCAAGCCCAATGGCGAAGGCATCCGCAGCGATGCCGATGGCAATCAGTTCAGCGGCCAGTTCCGCAACGGCCAACTCGAAGGCAGCGGCACCTTCAACAGTGCCGAAGGCGACCAGTACATCGGCGCCTTTCGCGACAACCGCCTCGAAGGCCGGGGCCGCTACGAGAGCGCCGAGGGCGATGTGTGGATCGGCCAGTTCAAGGACGGCACACTCAATGGCAAGGGCGAACTGATCGGCAGCGACGGCAGCCACTACAAGGGCAACTTCCGCGACTGGCGCTTTTCCGGCAAGGGCCGCCTGCAATTGGCCGACGGCAGCCTGTACGTAGGCAGCTTCGACAATGACACCTACCAGGGCCAGGGCCGCCTGACCCTGGTCGATGGCAGCAGCCAGAGCGGCTGGTGGATCAACGGCCAGCGTGTGCGCGACGAACAGGGTCGCCTGTTGCCCGACCCGCTGGAACTGGCCCTGCTCAATCAAGGCGCGCTGCTGGACAAGGCACTGGCCAGCGTTCCCCCCTCGACGCCACAGATCGAACTGTACAGCCTGACCCTGGCCGGCGATGGCAAGCAGAGCGTATTCATGCGCGAAGCCGACTATGTCAGCGGCATGCTCAAGAGCCGCTTCGGCGCTGTGGGCCAGGTCAACCTGGTCAACCACCGCGACCACCTCGACGACCGCTTGATGGCCACCCGCGAGAACCTTGCCCACGCCGTGCGCACCCTGGCCGCACGCACCGGTCCCGAGGACCTGGTGTTCATCTACCTGACCAGCCACGGCAGCGCCGAGCACGAACTGGTCCTGGACCAACCGCGACTGCAACTGGCCGACCTGCCGGCCGACGCCCTGGCTACCACCCTGGCGCCACTGAAGGAGCGCGACAAGGTCATTGTCATCTCGGCCTGCTATTCAGGGGGCTACATCGATGCGCTCAAGGACAACAAGACCCTGGTCATGACCGCCTCGCGCGCCGACCGGGTGTCATTCGGCTGCTCCGAGGAGGCCGATTTCACCTACTTCGGCGACGCCCTGTTCGCCCAGGCCCTGAACCAGACCGACGACCTGCAGCAGGCCTTCGACCTGGCCCGCGCCAGCGTGGCCGAGCGTGAGGGCGAGGAAGGATTCGATCCCTCGGAGCCACAGATCTGGGCACCCAAGGAGGTGCTGGCGCACTGGCAGCGGCTGCGCCAGCAGCAGGCCAGCAAGGCCTTGCAGAGCAGTGACAGAAATTCGGCGGAACATGCAAAAAGCGCCAGCAACCACTAAGCTGACTGTATCAAGGGAGAGACATCATGTACTTGACGCCTCAGCATATCCTGCTTGCCGGAGCCACCGGTCTCACCGGTGAACATCTACTTGATCGGTTGCTCAACGAGCCTACCATCAGCCGGGTGCTGGCCCCTACGCGCCGGCCCCTTGCCGAACATCCGCACCTGGAAAACCCGGTAGGCGACCCGGCGATCTTCCTTCCACAACTGGCAGGACGCGTGGACATCGCCTTCTGCTGCCTGGGCACCACCATCAAGCAGGCCGGCTCCGAACCTGCCTTCCGCGCCGTCGACCTGGACATGGTCGTGGCCTTCGGCAAGCGCGCCCGGGAGCTGGGTGCGCGACATCTGCTGGTGATCAGTGCCCTGGGCGCCGATCCGAAATCACCGATCTTCTACAACCGGGTCAAGGGCGAAATGGAAGAAGCCCTCAAGGCCCAGGACTGGCCGCAGCTGACCATTGCCCGTCCTTCGCTGTTGCTGGGTGACCGGCCCGAGCCGCGCCTGGCCGAACGGGTGGCCGGCCCGCTGTCCAGACTGATTCCGGGCAAGTTCCGTGGCATCGAGGCCTGCCAACTGGCTCGCGCACTGTGGCGTCTGGCCCTGGAAGAGCAGGACGGGATTCGTATCGTCGAGTCCGACGAGCTGCGCAGGCTGGGCAAGTAACCCTCCGCTGTAGGAGCGGGCTTGCCCCGCGATACGATGCGACTGACAGCACGCGATCGCGGGGCAAGCCCGCTCCTACAGGTAATCGATCGAGCCTTGTTCCTCGGCGAGACCGGCAGTCACAACCCGCCTGTTGCCTGGAATCCTATCCCCAGCGCCGTCAACACCGACAACGGCAGCAACAAGGTGTCGAGCAGCAAACTGCCCGGCAGGTCCAGCCCCGGATAATCCGGTGCCTCAGCGCCAAAACGGTCCATGGCACAACAGCCACCCTGCATGGCATAGAGGTCCAGGCGTGTACCGCTATAGACCAACGGCGCCCCCGGCTTGTTCGCATCCAGCGTGCGTACGCTGGCGCAGCCACTGGCCAGCAGGCACAGCAGCACGACCCCACCCAGACGCTTCATTCATCCGCGCCAGAATGATGCTCGCCCCAACGCGGCAGCATGTCCTGGGGGATATTCAGCAGATTCAGGATCCGCGCCACGACAAAGTCGATCAGGTCGTCGATGGTCTGCGGCTGATGGTAGAAGCCCGGCGCCGCCGGCAGGATCACCGCGCCCATGTTCGACAGCTTGAGCATGTTCTCCAGGTGGATAGTGGAGAACGGCGCCTCACGCGGCACCAGGATCAGTTGGCGACGCTCCTTGAGGGTGACGTCGGCGGCACGTTCGATCAGGTTGTTGCAGGCACCGGTGGCAATGGCCGACAGCGTCCCGGTGGAACAGGGCACCACCACCATCGCCGCTGGCGCACCGGAGCCCGAGGCCACCGGTGACATCCAGTCTTCCTTGCCGTACACGCGGATCTGCCCATCGGCAGCCCCGGTGTACTCGGTGAGAAACGCTTGCATCGCTTGCGGCTTGGCCGGCAGCACCACATCGGTCTCGGTAGACATCACCAGTTGCGCGGCCTTGGAGATCAGAAAATGCACCTCGCGGTCCTCGCGCACCAGGCAATCGAGCAGGCGCAGCCCATACTGCGCCCCCGAAGCCCCGGTCATGGCCAGGGTGATGCGTTCCGGCCCGTTCATTTCAGGGCCTCGGCCAGCTTGCCATGCAGCCCGCCAAAGCCGCCGTTGCTCATGATCACCACCTGGGTGCCGGGCTTGGCCAGGCCCTTGACCCGCTCAATGATCGCTTCGAGGCTGTCGGCGACCACCGCAGGCACCTTGCACTCGGCGGCGGTGGCGCCCAGGTCCCAGCCCAGGTTCGGTGGCGCGTACCAGATCACCTGGTCGGCATCGTTGACGCTTTCCGGCAGGCCATCGCGGTGGGCCCCGAGCTTCATCGAGTTGGAGCGCGGTTCGATCACCGCAATCAGCGGCGCATCGCCGACACGCTTGCGCAGGCCGTCGAGGGTGGTGGCAATGGCGGTCGGGTGGTGGGCGAAGTCGTCATAGATGGTGACGCCCTGCACTTCGGCGACCTTCTCCATGCGCCGCTTGACGCTCTTGAAGGCGCTGAGCGCGGCGATGCCCATGGCCGGCACCACGCCGACATGGCGAGCTGCAGCCAGGGTGGCCAGGGCATTGGCGACGTTGTGCTGGCCGGTCAGTTCCCACTCGACCACACCCTGGCTTTCGCCGTCGAAGCTGACTTCGAACCGCGAGCCGTCGGCGCTGAGCAGTTTGACCTGCCACAACCCACCTTCGCCGGTGGTCTGCACCGGGGTCCAGCAACCCATCTTGATCACTCGCTCGATCGCAGGCTCGGTGGTCGGGTGAATGACCAGGCCTTCGCTCGGAATAGTGCGCACCAGATGGTGGAACTGCCGCTCGATCGCTGCCAAGTCAGGGAAGATATCCGCATGATCGAACTCAAGGTTATTGAGGATCGCAGTCCGTGGACGGTAGTGGACGAACTTCGAGCGCTTGTCGAAGAAGGCGCTGTCGTATTCGTCGGCCTCGACCACAAAGAACGGTGTGCCGCCCAGGCGCGCCGATACCGAGAAGTTCTGCGGCACGCCGCCGATCAAGAAGCCCGGGCTCATGCCGGCATGCTCCAGGACCCAGGCCAGCATGCTGCTGGTGGTGGTCTTGCCGTGGGTACCGGCGACCGCCAGCACCCAGCGCCCCTGCAGGACGTGATCGGCCAGCCACTGCGGGCCGGACACATAGGGCAGGCCCTTGTTGAGCACGTACTCGACCGCCGGGTTGCCACGCGACAGGGCGTTGCCGATCACCACCAGATCAGGTGCCGGATCCAGCTGGGCGGCGTCATAGCCCTGGGTCAGCTCGATGCCCTGGGCTTCGAGCTGCGTGCTCATGGGCGGATAGACATTGGCGTCGGAGCCCGTGACGCGATGACCAAGCTCTTTGGCCAGCACCGCCAGCGAACCCATGAAAGTGCCGCAAATACCGAGAATATGAATGTGCATGTTCGACCTCGCAAAACGTCGAGGCAGGGTAGCCCAGGGCGCGGGAAATCGCACCCTGTGATTCGCTCAAGCGTCGCGAGCGATGCCGTGTTTGCGAAGTTTTCGATACAAGGTATTACGACTGACCCCCAGTTGCGCCGCGACATGAGTCATGTGCCAGCGCTGCTGCTCCAGTACGGCCAGCAAGGTGCTGCGCTCGGCATCCGCCAACGGTGGGACTTGTGGGGGCAACTGTCTTTGTGGGAGCGGGCTTGTCCCGCGATGCGATGTAGCTGACCCACTGCAATCGCGGGGCAAGCCCGCTCCTACACGAATGATGGCTGGAAGGTCGCAGAGCGTGATACAGCCGTCGTCACACAGCGCGACCACTGTCCGCAACACATTTCGCAACTGGCGCACGTTGCCCGGCCAGGCAAACGCCAGCAGGGCATTGCGGGCGGCGGGCTCCAGGCTGACCGCCTGGTTGCCGGCCTCTTCAGCCAGGATGAAATCCAGCAACTGGGATTTGTCACTGCGTTCGCGCAGCGCCGGCAACTCGATTTCCAGGCCATTGAGGCGGTAATACAGGTCTTCGCGGAAACTGCCATCCGCAACCCGCTCAAGCAGGTTGCGGTGCGTGGCGCTGATGATGCGCACGTTGACCGCCTGCGGCTCGCCACCGATCGGCACCACCATGCGATCTTCGAGCACGCGCAGCAGGCGTGTCTGCAAGGCCAGCGGCATGTCACCGATTTCATCCAGCAACAGCGTGCCGCCATCGGCCTGCTGCAGCTTGCCGCGCATGCCGTCCTTGCGTGCACCGGTAAAACTGCCGCCACGGTAGCCGAACAGTTCGCTCTCGATCAGGCTTTCGGGGATAGAAGCGCAGTTGAGCGCGACAAAGGCCTTGCCGCTACGTTGACTGGCCTGGTGCACTGCCTTGGCGAAGGCCTCCTTGCCGCAGCCGGTCTCGCCATTGAGCAACAGCGGCACATCGCGCTCGAACACCCGCACGGCACGACGAAAATCG
This sequence comes from Pseudomonas sp. BJa5, assembly GCF_030272875.2. Lineage (NCBI taxonomy): Bacteria > Pseudomonadati > Pseudomonadota > Gammaproteobacteria > Pseudomonadales > Pseudomonadaceae > Pseudomonas > Pseudomonas sp. BJa5. The sequence continues at coordinate 28,380 of NZ_JALRNG020000007.1, read as the reverse complement.
TTCTGCAGGGCCGGGTCGACCAGGCAGATCGCCCCGGCCCGCGGTGTCGCCGGCACCGGCACCACCGGCGCCACCCCGGGCGACGGCAGTGAGCGCGCCTGGCCGCGCAGGCTGGCAAACAACAGCCGTCCGTCACGGGTGCGCAGCGGCCAGCTGGTGCTGGCCTGGGACGTAGCACGGCTGAACAGCTCATCCTGGGAACAATCGAAAAACATATCCACAGGCTTGCCCAGCACGCCGCCACGGATGGTGCCCAGCAGGTTCAACGCGCCCTGGTTGACGGCACAGATGCGCCCGTCACCGTCAAACGCCAGCAACCCTTCGCTGAACAACCCGACCGACTCGGCCTGCAGGTGGAAACGCAGCAGGAACTGGTTCTCGAAATAACGCAGGAAATAGCAGCTCTCGATCATCTTCGCCGAGAGGTTGACCAGGGCCATGGTGTGGAACTGGCTCTGGCGCGACACATCCGGGCGGGCCGAGGACACATCCAGCACCGCCAGAAGCTCGCCATGGGGGTCGAACACCGGACTGGCCGAACAGGTCAGGCCCGTGTGCCGGCCACGGAAATGTTCATCCTGATGGATGGTCAGGGCCTGGCGCTCGACCAGGCAGGTACCGATGCCGTTAGTGCCTTCGCGGGCCTCGCTCCAGTCGGCGCCCAACCACAGCCCGGCGCGCTCGAAGATGCGCCGCTCGGTCGGCGCGGTGACGCAGTTGAGGATCACCCCGCGGGCGTCGGTCAGCAGTACCGCATGCCCGGCGCCGGACAACTGCTGGTGCAGGCTGTTCATCTCGCTGCCGGCGATCTGCAGCACCTGCTGCAGGCGCTCGCGGCTCTCCAGCACACGGCCATGTTCGAGCACGGTCGGCGCCACGCTCAAGGCCGGGTCCAGGTGGTAGTCCTCCAGGCACCGCAACCAGGAGCGGGCAATCGAGGGATCGCTGCCCGGCCCGTGCATCTGCGCCTTGCCTTGGGTCACCGTGAGCACTTGCCGGGCGTGCCGGCTGAGATGAGTGTTCTGCACTTTTTATTGTTCTCCGCAGACGAGATGGCCCCAGCATCCTCCACCCGCCTGCGCATTGCAATGCTGGCTTGACCCATGGGTCACAGCCTGTGCCGATAACGGTACAAAGTGTCACCCCTGCTGTACCAGCGCCGCCACAGCGCACCCGGCAACAACCTGGAAAAACCTCGCAACCCCTTGATTTATCTGACCCTGGCAACACTGGCCCAACCCTTGCTCTATGCTTCATATCCTCCCCAACAAGCACAATAGCCAGGAGACACACCATGCGTTATGCACATCCCGGTACCGAAGGCGCCAAGGTTTCCTTCAAGAGCCGTTATGGGAACTACATTGGTGGCGAATTCGTTGCGCCGGTCAAAGGGCAATATTTCGAAAACACCTCGCCGGTCAACGGCCAGCTGATTGCCGAATTCCCGCGCTCCACCGCCGAAGACGTAGAGAAGGCCCTGGACGCTGCCCACGCCGCCGCTGACGCCTGGGGTAGCACCTCGGCCCAGGCGCGCTCGCTGATCCTGCTGAAAATCGCCGACCGCATCGAACAGAACCTCGAACTGCTGGCCATCACCGAAACCTGGGACAACGGCAAGGCCATCCGCGAAACCCTCAACGCCGACATCCCACTGGCCGCCGATCACTTCCGCTACTTCGCCGGCTGCCTGCGCGCCCAGGAAGGCGGTGCCGCGGAAATCGACGGCAACACCGTGGCCTACCACCTGCATGAACCCCTGGGTGTGGTCGGCCAGATCATCCCGTGGAACTTCCCGATCCTGATGGCCGCCTGGAAACTCGCCCCGGCCCTGGCCGCCGGCAACTGCGTGGTGCTCAAACCGGCCGAGCAGACCCCGCTGGGCATCAGCGTGCTGCTGGAAGTGATCGGCGACCTGCTGCCACCCGGCGTGCTCAACGTGGTGCAGGGCTATGGCCGCGAAGCCGGTGAAGCGCTGGCCACCAGCAAGCGCATCGCCAAGATCGCCTTCACCGGTTCCACCCCGGTGGGCTCGCACATCATGAAGTGCGCTGCCGAAAACATCATTCCGTCGACCGTGGAGCTGGGTGGCAAATCGCCGAACATCTTCTTCGAAGACATCATGCAGGCTGAACCTGCGTTCATCGAAAAAGCCGCCGAGGGCCTGGTACTGGCCTTCTTCAACCAGGGTGAAGTCTGCACCTGCCCGTCGCGCGCCCTGGTGCAAGAGTCGATCTACCCGGCGTTCATGCAAGAGGTGATGAAGAAGATCAAGCAGATCAAGCGCGGCGACCCGCTGGACACCGACACCATGGTCGGCGCCCAGGCGTCCGAGCAACAGTTCGACAAGATCCTCTCGTACCTGGAAATCGCCGAGAAGGAAGGCGCCGAGTTGCTCACCGGCGGCAAGGTGGAAAAACTCGAGGGCAGCCTGTCGACCGGCTATTACATCCAGCCGACCCTGCTCAAGGGCACCAACCAGATGCGCGTGTTCCAGGAAGAAATCTTCGGCCCGGTGGTGAGCATCACCACCTTCAAGGATGAAGCCGAAGCCCTGGCCATTGCCAACGACACCGAGTTCGGCCTCGGTGCCGGCGTCTGGACCCGCGACATCAACCGTGCCTACCGCATGGGCCGCGGCATCAAGGCCGGCCGCGTATGGACCAACTGCTACCACCTGTACCCGGCCCACGCCGCGTTCGGTGGCTACAAGAAGTCCGGCGTTGGCCGTGAAACTCACAAGATGATGCTCGACCACTACCAGCAGACCAAGAACCTGCTGGTCAGCTACGACATCAATCCGCTGGGCTTCTTCTAACCCCGCAACCGAGCGGCCCCAACCCCGGGGCCGCTCTGGCTCGCTTCCTGCAAGACCCTCACCACAGGCCGGCATCCGCTGGCGACGATAAAAAAAACAGGTGACTCCTATGCCAAGCGATCACACCGGCAGCGTGCCGGCCGGCTCTTCTGTCGACTTTGAAAAGGTCGGCTCCGACTATTTCCAACAACGTGAACTGAAAAAGGGCGCGGCAGGCTGGGTGCTGCTGGTAGGCCTGGGCGTCGCCTACGTGATTTCCGGCGACTACGCCGGCTGGAACTTCGGCCTGGCCCAGGGCGGCTGGGGCGGCATGTTCCTGGCCACATTGCTGATGGCCACCATGTACCTGTGCATGTGCTTTTCCCTGGCCGAACTTTCGTCGATGATTCCCACCGCAGGCGGCGGCTACGGCTTCGCCCGCAGCGCCTTCGGGCCCTGGGGCGGGTTTCTCACCGGCACCGCGATCCTCATCGAATATGCCATCGCCCCGGCGGCGATTGCCGTGTTCATCGGCGCCTACTGCCAGTCGTTGTTCGGTATCGGCGGCTGGATGATCTACCTGGCCTTCTACATCATCTTCATCGGCATCCATATTTTCGGCGTCGGTGAAGCGCTCAAGCTGATGTTCATCATCACCGCCATTGCCGCCATCGCCCTGGGTGTATTCCTGGTAGCCATGGTCCCGCATTTCAGTGTCGACAACCTGTTCGACATTGCCCAGACCGATGCGGTCGGCGCCAGCAGCTTCCTGCCCTTCGGCTATGTCGGCGTGTGGGCGGCGATTCCCTATGCGATCTGGTTCTTCCTTGCCGTCGAAGGCGTGCCGCTGGCTGCCGAAGAGACCAAGAATCCGAAACGCGACCTGCCCCGCGGCCTGATCGGCGCCATGCTGGTGCTGCTGGCCTTCGCCCTGCTGATCTTGGTGGTCGGCCCCGGCGGCGCTGGCGCCGAAGCCCTCAAGGCTTCCGGCAACCCGCTGGTCGAAGCACTGGCCAAGGCCTACGGCGGTTCCACCTGGATGGGCAGCTTCGTCAACCTGGTGGGCCTGGCCGGTCTGATCGCCAGTTTCTTCTCGATTATCTACGCCTATTCGCGGCAGATTTTCGCCCTGTCCCGCGCTGGCTACCTGCCGCGCAAGCTCTCGGAAACCAACAAGAGCAAAGCACCGGTGCTGGCCCTGGTGATCCCGGGCATCATCGGCTTCGCCCTGTCGCTTACCGGCCAGGGCGACCTGCTGATCCTGGTGGCGGTGTTCGGCGCTACGCTGTCTTATGTACTGATGATGGCCGCGCATATCACCCTGCGCATCCGCCGCCCCAAAATGGAGCGTCCGTACCGCACGCCGGGCGGCATCTTCACCTCCGGCGTGGCCCTGGTGCTGGCCTGCATCGCTGTGGTCGCGGGTTTCCTGGTCGACCCACGGGTGGTGATTGGCGCGGCGGTGATCTATGGGGTACTGATCGCCTACTTTGCGTTCTACAGCCGGCATCACCTGGTCGCCGGCACACCGGAAGAAGAATTCGCCGCGATCCAGAAGGCCGAAGAGGCCCTGCACTGATCCGCGCCACCCTCCGCCGCAGGCCTGGCCTGCGGCATTCTGGAGATTGTGTATGGCAAGTTTCGTTCACACGGCAGGCCAGCAGACCTACCGTTTCGACAGCCTCAAAGAGGTCATGGCCAAGGCCAGCCCCGCCCGCTCCGGCGACTATCTCGCCGGAGTGGCCGCCAGCAACGATGGCGAACGGGTCGCCGCGCAGATGGCCCTGGCCGACATCCCGCTCAAGCACTTTCTGAGCGAGGCGCTGATTCCCTATGAAGACGACGAAGTCACCCGGCTGATCATCGACACCCACGATGCCCAGGCCTTCGCTGCGGTCAGCCACCTGACCGTTGGCGGCCTGCGCGACTGGCTGCTCAGCGAACAGGCCGACGAAGACAGCCTGCGCGCCCTGGCCCCGGGCCTGACCCCGGAAATGGCCGCCGCCGTGTCGAAGATCATGCGCGTGCAGGACCTGGTGCTGGTGGCGCAGAAAATCCGCGTGGTCACCCGCTTTCGCGGCACCCTGGGCCTGCGCGGGCGTCTTTCGACCCGCCTGCAACCCAACCACCCCACCGACGAGCCGGCCGGCATCGCCGCGAGCATCCTCGACGGTCTGCTCTACGGCAACGGCGATGCCATGATCGGCATCAACCCGGCCACCGACAGCATCGCCTCGATCTGCGCCTTGCTGGAAATGCTCGACGCCATCATCCAGCGCTACGACATTCCCACCCAGGCCTGTGTGCTGACCCACGTCACCACCTCGATCGAAGCGATCAACCGGGGCGTGCCGCTGGACCTGGTGTTCCAGTCGATCGCCGGCACCGAAGCCGCCAACGCCAGCTTCGGCATCAACCTCAATGTCCTCAAGGAAGGCTACGAGGCGGGCCTGAGCCTCAAGCGCGGCACCCTGGGGCAAAACCTGATGTACTTCGAGACCGGCCAGGGCAGCGCCCTGTCGGCCAACGCCCACCACGGCGTCGACCAGCAGACCTGCGAAACCCGCGCCTACGCCGTGGCTCGCCACTTCAAGCCGTTCCTGGTCAACACCGTGGTCGGTTTCATCGGCCCGGAGTACCTCTACAACGGCAAGCAGATCATCCGCGCCGGCCTTGAGGACCACTTCTGCGGCAAGCTGCTGGGCGTGCCCATGGGCTGCGACATCTGCTACACCAACCATGCCGAAGCCGACCAGGACGACATGGACATGCTCCTGACCCTGCTGGGGGTAGCCGGGATCAACTTCATCATGGGCATCCCCGGCTCCGACGACATCATGCTCAACTATCAGACCACCTCGTTTCACGACGCCCTCTACGCCCGCCAGACCCTGGGCCTGAAGCCGGCACCCGAGTTCGAGGCCTGGCTGGCGCGCATGGGCATCTTTACCCAGGCCGACGGCCGGGTGCGTTTCGGTGACAACCTGCCACCGGCCTTTCGCCAGGCCCTGGCGCAACTGGGATGAGCGAGCCGACCATGGACAACGCCCCACAACACGACAACAGCAGCAATCCCTGGCTGGAACTGCGCCGCCTGACCCCGGCGCGCATCGCCCTGGGCCGCACCGGCACCAGCCTACCGACCGGCGCCCAGCTGGACTTCCAGTTCGCCCATGCCCAGGCCCGCGACGCCGTGCACCTGGCCTTCGATCACCAGGGCCTGCGCAGCCAGCTCGCCGAACGTGGCCGCGACAGCCTGCTGCTGCACAGTGCCGCCGCCGACCGTGACAGCTACCTGCAGCGCCCGGACCTGGGCCGGCGCCTGCACCCGGACTCGGCCGCGCAGCTGCGCGAGCATGCCCAGGCCACTCCGGGCGGCGTCGACCTGGCCATTGTGGTCGCCGATGGCCTTTCTGCCCTGGCCGTGCACCGCCATACCCTGCCGTTTCTCACCCGCTTTGAAGAACAATCGGCCGCCGACGGCTGGTCGACGTCACCGGTCATCCTGGTGCAACAAGGCCGTGTGGCAGTGGCGGACGAAGTCGGCGAGCTGCTCGGCGCGAAAATGACCGTGATCCTGATCGGTGAACGCCCGGGCCTGAGCTCGCCGGACAGTCTCGGCCTGTACTTCACCTACAACCCCAAGGTCGGCCTGACCGACGCCTACCGCAACTGCATTTCCAACGTGCGCCTGGAAGGGCTGAGCTACGGCATGGCCGCTCACCGCCTGCTGTACCTGATGCGCGAGGCATGCCGGCGCCAGCTTTCAGGGGTCAACCTGAAGGATGAAGCCCAGGTTCATGCCCTGGAATCAGACGAGAAAACGACCACACAGGGAAATTTCCTGCTAGGCAGCTGAGCGCATTTTCGTAGATTGCGCTTTCTAACTTTTTTCAGGCAGCATCGAACCGCTGCCGGCGATTCGCCGCAAACTTCCATGGACCCTGAGGCCTGCTTATGCGAATCATCAAAGCAACCCTGGAACATCTGGACCTGCTTGCCCCGCTGTTCGTCCGCTACCGCGAGTTCTACGGACAACTGCCCTACCCCGATTCCTCGCGCAAATTCCTGAAAAATCGCCTGGAGCGCGGCGAGTCGGTGATCTACCTGGCCCTGCCGGACGATGACGACAGCAAGCTCATGGGCTTCTGCCAGCTCTACCCGAGCTTTTCGTCGCTGTCGCTCAAGCGCGTGTGGATCCTCAACGACATTTTCGTCGCCGAAGACTCCCGGCGCATGCTGGTGGCCGACCACCTGATGCGTGAAGCCAAGAAAATGGCCAAGGATACCAACGCCGTGCGCCTGCGGGTGTCCACCAGCAGCAACAACGAAGTGGCGATGAAGACCTACGAATCCATCGGTTTTCGTGAAGACCACGAGTTCAAGAACTACATCCTGCCGATCAACTCGGATTGATCTGCCCCCAGTGGGAGCGGGCTTGCCCCGCGATGCGGTGTGACTGACACATTGCAATCGCGGGGCAAGCCCGCCCCTACCATTCCAACCTGGGCTCGCTTAGAAATCCGCCGCTACAAACTGCGCAGGCACAATCCCGTTGTCGCCGTATAATGCGCCCCCTCAATATGTGTGAAACTTTACCTATCTCAGGGGAAGCGTCCTGACGTTTTCGCCTACCCCGTCATCGCCAGCCCGTTGCCCGGCTCAAGAACACAGGTGCTGTACATGGACTTCAACCCGCTGGACCTTATTCTGCATCTCGATGCCTACCTGGACTTGCTGGTCAACAACTATGGCCCGTGGATCTATGCAATCCTGTTCCTGGTGATCTTCTGCGAGACCGGTCTGGTGGTCATGCCGTTCCTGCCGGGCGACTCCCTGCTGTTCATCGCCGGCGCCGTGGCGGCCGGTGGCGGCATGGACCCGATACTGCTGGCCGGCCTGTTGATGGCGGCGGCGATCATGGGCGACAGCACCAATTACGTGATTGGCCGAACCGCGGGTGAACGGCTGTTCCGCAACCCCAATTCGAAGATTTTCCGCCGCGACTACCTGCAGCAGACCCACGATTTCTACGAGCGCCATGGTGGCAAGACCGTGACCCTGGCGCGCTTCCTGCCGATCCTGCGTACCTTTGCGCCGTTCGTCGCCGGAATCGCGAAAATGGAATACCCGCGTTTCCTCGGCTTCAGCGTCGCCGGCACCGTGCTCTGGGTCGGTGGCCTGGTCACCCTCGGCTACTTCTTCGGCAACGTACCGTTCATCAAGCAGAACCTGTCGCTGATGATCGTCGCGATCATCCTGCTGTCGCTGGTGCCGATGATCGTCGGCGTGGTGCGCAGCCGCATGCACCGCCCGGCCAAGGTCCAGTAAGCCCTGGCCATGTGGTCCCTGAGCGCCTGGCGCCGTCGCCGCACCCTGGCCCGCCACCCCGTTGATGCGCAGCGCTGGCAGCGGGTGCGCGAGCGCCTGCCGATGCTCGACGGCATCAGTGCCGACGAAGACCGCTGGCTGCGCGAGGCCTGTGTGCTGTTTCTTGACGACAAGCACCTGAGCGCCCTGCCCGGCGTCGAGCTGGATGGTGAACAACGGCTGTTTCTAGCGGCCCAGGCCCAGCTGCCGCTGATGCACCTGGGCGAGCTGAACTGGTACCAGGGCTTTCACGAGATCATTCTCTACCCCGACGATTTCCTCAGCCCACAACGCCATCGCGATGCCAGTGGCGTGGAACACGAGTGGGATGCCGAGCACAGTGGTGAAGCCTGGCAACAGGGGCCGGTGATCCTGGCCTGGCCCGGCGTACTGGCCAGCGGTGGCTGGGAAGGCTATAACCTGGTCATCCACGAACTGGCGCACAAGCTCGACATGCTCAACGGCGACGCCAACGGCCTGCCGCCCCTGCACAGCGACATGCGCGTCAGCGACTGGGCCCAGGCCATGCAGCAGGCCTACGACGACCTCAACCGCCAGCTCGACCACAACCCGGACGCCGAGACCGCCATCGACCCCTACGCCGCGGAAAACCCCGCGGAGTTCTTTGCCGTCACCAGCGAATACTTCTTCAGCGCCCCGGACCTGCTCAACGACGCCTACCCCGCGGTGTACCGGCAATTGTGCGGTTTCTACCGCCAGGATCCGCTGGCGCGCCTGCAGCATCTGCAGCACAACCACCCGCATTACCGGCAGGCGCAGGACTGACGCAGCCGGACATCCGGGCACCCGTGGCAAGCCCCGCGGAATGTGCCTATAATCGCGACCAATTTTTGGCCAAACATGGGGGCAATGCCCAATGAGCTACAGCAAGATTCCGGCTGGCAAAGACCTGCCGAACGACATCTACGTCGCCATCGAGATTCCAGCCAACCACGCGCCGATCAAGTACGAGATCGACAAGGACAGCGATTGCCTGTTCGTTGACCGCTTCATGGCCACCCCGATGTTCTACCCAGCCAACTACGGCTACATCCCGAACACCCTGGCCGACGACGGTGATCCGCTGGACGTGCTGGTCGTTACTCCGTACCCGGTTGCTCCAGGCTCGGTGATCCGTGCCCGTCCGGTCGGCATCCTGAACATGACCGACGACGGCGGCGGCGACGCCAAGGTCGTCGCCGTACCGCACGACAAGCTGTCGCAGCTGTACGTCGACGTCAAGGAATACACCGACCTGCCAGCCCTGCTGATCCAGCAGATCGAGCACTTCTTCGAGAACTACAAGGATCTCGAGAAAGGCAAGTGGGTCAAGATCGAAGGCTGGGAAGGCGCCGACGCCGCCCGCGCTGCGATCACCAAGTCGGTTGCTGCCTACAAAGGCTAAGCACAGCGCCCGACAAAAGCCCCGCCCCGGCGGGGCTTTTTATTGCCTGTAGGAGCGGCGGTGCGACGACTCGACTTGTCCCGCGATTGCGCCTCACGAGGGGTACAATCGCGGGACAAGCCCGCTCCTACATAGTCCTAAGTCAACATCTGTAAAACAGCCGCTAACTCCCGCTAAAACTGAACACCCCGTTTATATCCCCGCCCCGCCAAGCCCACTACACTCGGGCTCATGAATACCTCCGGTGATCGCCTCAAAGCCCTCCTGCAGGAGTGCAACCTATCCCCTTCCGATTTTGCCGCCCAGCGCAAGATCACGCCGCAGCACGTCAACAACTGGTTCAAGCGTGGCGTACCGCTGGCGCGTCTCGACGAAATCGCCGAGCTACTGTGTGTGCGCAGCAAATGGCTGCGCAGTGGCGAGGGCCCCAAGCACCCCAACCCCCTGCCCCGCCTGAACGCCTCGGCGCGCCAGCCCGACACGGCACTGGCTGAGCCAAGCCTGCTCGCGGCCCATGGCAGCGACGACGTCCAGTTGCCGTTCTTCAGCATCCAGTCCAGGCAACTGATGCCCATTACCGACCGCTACCTGCGCCTGCCTGTCCGCGCCCTGGATGCGCTGGGCGTCGACCCCGGCCAGGCCCTGTGCCTGAACATGCCAGCAGGCAACATGAGCCCCCTGCTGCCGCGCGGCACCACCCTGGCCATCGACTGCGGCCTGACCCAGGTGGTCGAAGGCGAGCTCTATGCCCTGTTGCATAACGGTCGCCTGCGGGTCCACAGCCTCAGCCAACTGGCCAATGGCGCCTTGCGCCTTCACAGCCACGCCAATGACGAACACCCCACCGAAACCTACAGCCCGGCCCAGCTCAAGAACCAGAAGCTGAGTGTGCTTGGCTGGGTGTTCTGGTGGGGTCATTTGCGCGATAGCCGCCCGGTTTGAGTGCACGCTGGTAATTTTTGCTGGGCATGGCGCGTCATACCCAGTATGCTACGCCGCACATTTAGCCCCGGCTGCCTAGCACGCCTGCGGGCCTGGCGAGGCTACACACAGCCTGTCCGCCACCTCCCGGCCCGAGCGCCGGCGCAACGATTTTAAGGCGGTTGCGGCTTACCATAAATTAGCCAAGACCGTCCCCTAGAAGCCGGCCACAAGCCGGCTTTTTAATGCCTGCGATTTGAGCCCCGTCGGTTCTCAGCCCTTCACACACACCACCTGCCGCAAGGTATGCACCACCTCCACCAGCTCACGCTGCGCCTGCATCACCGCATCGATATCCTTGTAGGCCATGGGAATCTCGTCAATCACGTCCTTGTCCTTGCGACACTCCACATGGGCGGTGGCGCGGCGCTGGTCTTCGATGGTGAACTGCTTTTTCGCCCGGGTCCGGCTCATGGTGCGCCCGGCGCCATGGCTGCAGGAGCAGAATGACTCCTCGTTGCCCAGGCCGCGGACGATGAAGCTCTTCGCCCCCATGGAGCCGGGAATGATCCCCAGCTGGCCCTTCTGCGCCGACACCGCGCCCTTGCGGGTGACCAGGATGTCGTGGCCGAAGTGGCGCTCGCGCTGCACGTAGTTGTGGTGGCAGTTCACCGCTTCGAGGTCGGCCTCGAAGGGACGACCGAGCACCTGCCGGGCGGCGGCGATCACCGCGTGCATCATCAGCGCACGGTTCTGCCGGGCATAATCCTGAGCCCATTCGACCGCTTCGACATAATCGGCAAAGTGCCGGCTGCCTTCTTCGAAGTAGGCCAGGTCCTTGTCCGGCAGGTTGGCGATGTGCTGGCGCATGTCGGCCTGGGCCAGTTCGATGAACAGGTTGCCGATGGCGTTGCCCACACCGCGTGATCCACTGTGGAGCATGAACCAGACGCGGTCGGCTTCATCCAGGCAGACTTCGATGAAATGGTTGCCGCCTCCCAGGGTGCCCAGGTGATGGCGGTTGTTGGTTTTTTCCAGCTTCGGGTATTTGTCGGTGATGGCCACAAAGCGCGCGGCCAGGTCCTGCCAGGCACGGTCGGCCAGCGCCGGTACCTTGTCCCAGGCCCCCTGGTCATGGCGGCCGAAGGTCTTGCCATGGGGCACGGCCTGTTCGATGGCCGTGCGCAGGCGATGGAGGTTGTCGGGCAGGTCGCGGGCGCGCAGTGACGTACGGGCGGCGATCATGCCGCAGCCGATATCCACCCCCACCGCCGCCGGAATGATCGCGCCGAGGGTCGGAATCACGCTGCCGATGGTCGAGCCCTTGCCCAGGTGAACATCCGGCATCACCGCCAGGTGCTTGAAGATGAACGGCATCTTCGCGGTGTTCAGCAACTGCTGGCGCGCCTCGTCTTCCACCGGCACCCCTTGGGTCCAGAGTTTGATCGGTTTGCCGCCCGCCACTTCCAGCACGTTCATGTCTTACCTCTGGGCGTAACACCCTGACACATCTTCTGTTCGACAAATTTTACAGTACAACAGACAGCGTCTAAGGTGTATTTCAGAGGACCGAATCGCGGCGGGCCAAACACCCGCCGGCATTTGCTGAGCAGGTGCCCCAGGGCATCTGGATTTGCCTCTTTACGAGAGCGGAGGACGGCTCCCAAGGGGCCCCGCAAGCCATCCCGGAGCCGTCCCCGTTTCTCCTTTTCCTACCCTGGCTGCCTGCGCTTCTACATCAGATACCCCGGTTTCGGTGCGCGCCATCGATCAACCCGTGCTTATTTGTGCACAGGGGTGCGACGAAAGATCCACCCCGACGATTTGCTCCCCCCGCCCTGCTCTGCTAGTGTCGCGCCGTTTATACCGCCACCGAGACAGCCGCCATGGCCCGAAAAAAAACCTCCATTGATTTCGAGCAATCCCTCGCCGACCTGCAGACCCTGGTCGAGCGCCTGGAGAACGGTGAGCTGTCGCTGGAAGACTCGCTGGCCGCTTTCGAGCAAGGCATCAGCCTGACCCGCGACTGCCAGAGCGCCCTGGCCCAGGCCGAGCAGAAGGTCCAGGTGTTGCTGGAGCGTGACGGCGAACTGGCTGCCGAACCCTTCGATGCGGACCAGGCCCAATGATCGCCCGCTATCAGGCCAGCTGTCAGGCCCGGGTCGATGCGGCCCTCGAGCAGTTGTTCGTCGCGCCTTCGCCGGAGTTGACCCGCCTCTACGCCGCCATGCGCTACAGCGTGATGAACGGCGGCAAGCGCGTGCGCCCGCTGTTGGCCTATGCCGCCTGCGAAGCCCTCGGTGCCGCGCCCGAGCAGGCTAATGGCGCGGCCTGCGCGGTCGAGTTGATCCACGCCTACTCGCTGGTGCATGACGACCTGCCGGCCATGGACGATGACGACCTGCGTCGCGGCCAGCCGACCACCCACAAAGCCTTCGACGAAGCCTGCGCGATCCTCGCCGGCGACGGTCTACAGAGCCTGGCCTTCAGCGCCTTGCTCGACCCCCGCTTGAGCCCGCAGGCCGACAGCATCCGCCTGGCCATGGTCCAGGCGCTGGCACTGGCCGCAGGGCCGGCCGGCATGGTCGGTGGCCAGGCCATCGACCTGGGCTCGGTGGGCCTGAAGCTTGACCAGACGGCCCTCGAGTTCATGCACCGGCACAAGACCGGCGCGCTGATCGAAGCCAGTGTGCGCCTCGGTGCCCTGGCCAGTGCCCGTGCCGACCAGCACCAGCTGCAGGCCCTGCAAACCTACGCCCAGGCCATCGGCCTGGCGTTCCAGGTGCAGGACGACATCCTCGATGTCGAAAGCGACACCGAAACCCTGGGCAAACGCCAGGGCGCCGATATCGCCCGGGACAAACCGACCTACCCGGCGCTGCTCGGCCTGGAAGCCGCCAAGGCGTACGCCCTGGAGCTGCGCGACCAGGCGCTGCACGCCCTGCGCCCGTTCGACGCGGCGGCCGAGCCGCTGCGCGAGCTGGCCCGTTATATCGTCGAGCGCCGCAATTAATAGCCGCCATCGCGGGGCAAGCCCGCTCCTACAGGTGTGGGAGCGGGCTTGCCCCGCGAAGCGCGCAAATGGGCAGCCAATACCGCAATAAGGTAAACTGCCGCCACTTCACACCTATAACGATTCGCCTGATGCCCACGACGTTTCAAGAGATCCCCCGCGAACGCCCGGTCACGCCGCTGCTTGACCGTGCCGATACGCCCGCCGGCCTGCGCCGGCTGGCTGAAGCCGACCTGGAGAACCTGGCCGACGAACTGCGCCAGGAACTGCTCTATACCGTTGGTCAGACCGGCGGGCATTTCGGTGCCGGCCTGGGCGTCATCGAGCTGACGATTGCCCTGCACTACGTCTTCGACACCCCGGACGACCGTCTGGTGTGGGACGTCGGTCACCAGGCCTATCCGCACAAGATCCTCACCGGTCGCCGCCAGCGCATGCACACCCTGCGCCAGAAGGACGGCCTGGCCGCCTTCCCGCGCCGCGCCGAGAGCGAGTACGACACCTTCGGCGTCGGCCACTCCAGCACCTCGATCAGTGCGGCGCTGGGCATGGCCATCGCCGCCCGCCTGCAGAACGATCCGCGCAAGTCCATCGCCGTGATCGGCGACGGTGCGCTGACTGCCGGCATGGCCTTCGAGGCGTTGAACCACGCCCAGGAAGTCGATGCCGACATGCTGGTGATCCTCAACGACAACGACATGTCGATCTCGCGCAATGTCGGCGGCCTGTCCAACTACCTGGCCAAGATCCTCTCCAGCCGCACCTATTCGAGCATGCGCGAGGGCAGCAAGAAGGTCCTCTCGCGCCTGCCCGGCGCCTGGGAAATCGCCCGGCGTACCGAAGAGTACGCCAAGGGCATGCTGGTACCCGGCACCCTGTTCGAAGAGCTGGGCTGGAACTACATCGGCCCGATCGACGGCCACGACCTGCCGACCCTGGTCACCACCCTGCGCAATATGCGTGACCTCAAGGGCCCGCAGTTCCTGCACGTAGTGACCAAGAAGGGCAAGGGCTTCGCCCCGGCCGAGGTCGACCCGATCGGCTACCACGCGATCACCAAGCTCGAGCCCGTCGACGCACCGGCAGCCGCGCCGAAAAAGGCCGGCGGACCGAAGTACTCGGCCGTGTTCGGCCAGTGGCTGTGCGACATGGCCGCGGCTGACGAGCGTCTGGTCGGGATCACCCCGGCCATGAAGGAAGGCTCCGACCTGGTGGCCTTCAGCGAACGCTACCCTGATCGTTATTTCGACGTGGCCATCGCCGAGCAACACGCGGTGACCCTGGCCGCCGGCATGGCCTGCGAAGGCAGCAAGCCGGTGGTGGCGATCTACTCGACCTTCCTGCAGCGCGCCTACGATCAGCTGATCCATGACGTTGCGGTGCAGAACCTCGACGTGCTGTTCGCCATCGACCGCGCCGGCCTGGTCGGCGAAGACGGCCCGACCCACGCGGGCAGCTTCGACCTGTCGTTCCTGCGCTGCATCCCCGGCATGCTGGTGATGACCCCGAGCGACGAGAACGAACTGCGCAAGATGCTCAGCACCGGTCACCTGTACAACGGCCCGGCAGCCGTGCGCTACCCGCGCGGCAGCGGCCCGAACGCGACCATCGAGAACAACCTCGAAGCGCTGGAAATCGGCAAGGGCGTGGTTCGCCGCCAGGGCAGCAACGTGGCCCTGCTGGTGTTCGGCGTGCAGTTGAGCGAAGCGCTGAAGGTTGCCGAAACCCTCGACGCGACCGTGGTCGACATGCGTTTCGTCAAGCCGCTGGACGAGGCACTGGTACGCGAACTGGCCGCCAGCCATGAGCTGCTGGTGACCATCGAAGAAAACGCCATCATGGGCGGTGCCGGTGCGGCCGTCAGCGAGTTCCTCGCTCGCGAAGCCGTGCTCAAGCCGATCCTGCACCTGGGCTTGCCGGACATCTACGTCGAGCATGCCAAGCCTGCGCAAATGCTGGCCGAGTGCGGCCTGGATGCCGCCGGGATCGAGGCCTCCGTACGTCAGCGGATGCAACTGCTCGGTCTTTGATCTTTTGCCGGCCCCTGGGCCCCTATCGCAGGCTACGCCAGCTCCCACACCCCGTGGGAGCTGGCGTAGCCTGCGATAGCGCTGGAACTGTCGATGAAACCCGCTTACCTTGCCCCGCTCCTGCTGTGCCTGCCCACCACCCTGCTGGCCGATGACCGCGACAACGCCCTGAAGCTGCCCGACACCTTTATCAGCGCCAACCGCCAGGTCGAGGACCGCACCCAGACCAGCGCGGCCAATTCCGTGTTCACCCGCGCCGACATCGACCGCTTGCAGCCTTCCAGCGTCACCGACCTGCTGACCCGCGTCCCCGGCGTGCAGGTCGCGCCGACCGGTGGACGGGGCAGCGTGCCGGGCATCTACATCCGTGGCAGCAAGACCGCCCAGAGCCTGGTGCTGGTGGACGGTGTGCGCATCGCCAATGCCACCTCCGGCGACAGCGGCCTGCAGTTTCTCGACATCGACCAGATCGAGCGGGTCGAAGTGCTGCGCGGCTCGCGCTCGGCGGTCTATGGCAGCGACGCCATCGGCGGGGTGATCCAGATCTTCACCCGCCGCAGCGCCGAGCAGGGCCTGCAGCCCCGCCTGCGCCTGGGCGCCGGTAGCAACCAGACCTGGCAGCGCAGCCTCGGGCTTTCCGGGGGCGATCAGAACACACGCTTCAACCTGGGCGCGAGCCTGGATGAAAGCGCCGGTATCGACTGGAGCCACACTTCCTACCCCAGCGATGGCGACCACGACGCGCTGCGCAACAAATCGCTGAACCTGAGCCTGAGCCACAGCTTCAACGACACGCTCGAAGCCGGCCTCAACCTGCTCGACAGCCGTGGCCGCAGCGAATACGACAACCCCTACGGGCGCTTCGACCCAGGTACCTCCCAGATCTTCGGCCAGGCGCCCTACACCGACTTCAGCGTCAGCAGCCTGGGCACCTACCTGGGCGCCCAGCTCAACGACCACTGGTATTCGCGCCTGGAACTGAGCCACAGCGAAAACCGCGACAGCAAGCGCGACAAACTCAGCGACGACAGCAGCGACTTCAACACCTACCGCGACTCGGCCAGCTGGCAGAACGACCTGACCGTCAATGAGCAGCACAGCCTGATGCTCGGCGCCGACGGGTACCAGGACCGCGTGCACGGCAGCACCGACTTCGACGAAGACAGCCGCTGGAACCGCGCCGCCTTTGTCCAGCACCGTTTCAAGGGTGAGTGGTTTTCCACCGAAGTGGGCCTGCGTCGCGACCAGAACCAGCAGTTCGGCGGCCAGAACAGCTGGAGCGGCAGCCTGACCCTGCCGGTCGATGCGCGCAACGATGTGCTGCTGTCGTACACCGAAGGTTTCCGCGCCCCGACCTTCAACGACCTGTACTACCCCCAGTACAGCAACCCCGACCTCAAGCCCGAACGCTCGAAAAGCTATGAATTGCAGTGGCGCAGCCAACTGAGTGACGACAGCCGCCTGGAAACCTCGCTCTATCGCACCGACCTGCGCGACGCGATCATCTTCGGCGCCGGTTCCATCCCGCAGAACGTCGCTTCAGCCCGGATCAACGGCTTCGAGGCGGCCCTGCATCAGCAGTGGTTCGGCTGGCAGAGCAGCCTGGGGCTGGCGCTGATCGACCCACGGGATCGCGACAGCGGCCATACCCTGGCCCGTCGCGCGCGGCGCACCCTGAACCTGGACCTGGACCGCCAGTTCGACCGGCTAGGCCTGGGAGCCAGCTGGCAGGCGGTCAGCAGCAGCTACGACGATGAAGCCAATCGTAAAGCGTTGGGCGGTTATGGCTTGCTCGGGCTGCGCAGCAGCTGGACGCTGAACTCGGAGATAACCCTGGACCTGAAGGTGGACAACCTGCTGGACAAGGATTATTCCCGCGCCCTCTACAGCTATGAAGGCGCCAGCTACGGCTACCGCGAAGAGGGCCGGACCTGGCTGCTGGGCATCACCTGGACACCGGCGCTTTAGCCGCAAGCAACTGGCACAGGCGCGCGGTCGCCTCGATCATCTGGCCACTGGGCCGTTCCAGGCCTTTATCCGGCACCCGCAACAAGCGCCCGTTGCGTACGGCGTCGACCTGCGGCCAGGCTTTCCAGGCATCGAGCTGACGCTGGTCGCCGGCCAGGATCACCTGCGGATTGCGCAGCAATACCGCCTCCAGGCTGATCTGTGGCGCGGGCAGCGAGAGGTCGGCAAACACATTGTGGGCGCCGCACACGGCCAGGGCATCGCTGACGATCTGGCCGCCGCCGACGGTGTACAGCGGCTTGTCCCAGACCTGATAGAACACCTGCAAAGGCGCTTCGCGATGATAGTGCGTGCGCAGCGCCTGCACCTGCTCGCGTAACTGCTGTGCACGTGCCCGCCCCTGCTCGGCGCATCCCAGTTGAATACCGATGGCCTCGATCTGCTCGATCAACTCATCGATACCCCGGGGTTCGGCCGTGTAGGTAGCGATGCCCAGGCGCTTGAGCTGGTCGCGCTGGGCGGCCGGCACGCTACCCGGCCACAGCAGCAGTAGATCGGGCTTGAGACTGAGCAGGCGCTCCATGTCGATCTGGCCATGGCGCCCCACCGAGGGCACGGCGGCCAGCACAGCCGGGCGCTCACCGCCATCGAGCAGGCCCACCAGCAGATCGGCGGCCTGCAGCTCGACGACGATTTCCGTCAGCGAAGGCGCCAGGCTGACCACCCGCGGCGCCGCACACAGCGGCATGCCGAACGCCAGCAACACCAGCAGCAGAAGGCTGCGCATCAACCCAACTGACGCGGGATACGGTAGAGGTAGAGCAGCACCAGGCTGGAAATGGCCAGCAGGATCTGCGGCACGGCTTCCAGGCCGACGAACACCGACAGGGCCGAGATCCAGGCCGGCAGGCAGGCGAACAACATGCCCAGGCGTCGCACCCGGGCCAGTTCGATCCAGGCGGCCGGCTCTTCAGCGCTGTCCAGGGACTTCTGCGTGGCGATCAGCCCGCGCTTATAGGCGCCGAAGCGCGGCAGGCTGAGGAACATCGACGCCACACCGGCGATGAACACCGGCATGGCCAGGATCGGGATCAGCGCCTGGCCGGCGTCGAAAGCCCAGGCGAACACCAGCAACGGCGCCAGCGCCACGGCCAGGTATTGCCACCAGGCCAGCTCCAGCCGGCGACGCACCTGGGAGCGGGTCACGCCCGACCGGCCTCGCCCTGGTGCTCGTTACCCATCATGTGGCCGAGCTTGCCGGCCTTGGTCGCCAGGTAGTGTTTGTTGTGCGGGTTATGGCCGGTGTGCAGCGGCACGCGCTCGGCCACCGGAATGCCCATGGCGGTCAGCGCCTTGACCTTGCGCGGGTTGTTGGTCATCAGGCGCAGCGACTTGACGCCCAGGTGCTCGAGCATCGGCTGGCACATGCCATAGTCACGCTGGTCGGCGGCAAAGCCCAGGCGCTCGTTGGCCTCGACCGTATCGGCGCCGCCATCTTGCAGCTCGTAGGCACGGATCTTGTTCAACAGGCCGATGCCACGGCCTTCCTGGCGCAGGTACAGCAGCACGCCACGGCCTTCGCGGGCGATGGCCTGCAAGGCGGCTTCGAGTTGGGAGCCACAGTCGCAACGCTGGCTGAACAAGGCATCGCCGGTCAGGCATTCGGAATGCAGGCGCCCCAGTACCGGTTGCCCATCGGCCACATCACCCAGGCTGAGCACGACGTGCTCGCGGCCGGTGGCTTCGTCGAGAAAACCATGCATGGTGAAAGTCGCAAACGGGGTAGGCAGCTTGGAAGCGGCAACAAAGACGACGGGCACGTTGTGCTCCTGATCAGTAACTTGAAAATAGACGTGGGGCGATTGTATCAGCAGCGCCGCAGCGCTGCTTAGGCTGAATTATTGGGCAAACAGATCGACAGGTTCGATATCACCTAGCGCGAGGTGCTCGCCTCGTCGAACGGGTAAGGCTGCTGCCAGCGCTTGAAGATCTCGCGCAACTCACCACTGGCCACCAGCTTGCCCATGCGCTGGTCGAACACGTGCTGCAGCGCATGGCCTTCGCGGGTTCGGGCAAACGCCAGGTACAGCGGCAGTTCGATCAGGTGCGTGCGACGGAAGGCTTCAGGTTTCGGCGCCTGGTCGAGCACATAGTCGACCTCGGTCAGGGCGTCGATGTAGAAATCGACTCGATCATGCTCAAGCATCGGCAGGATGCCTTCGCGACGCTGGATCTCGCGGAAGTGACCGACATGGGGCAGATAGTCCTTGAAGTCGTAGCCCCGCACCCAGGCCAGGCGGAACTGCCCCAGGTTTTCCAGGGTCGGTACGGGCTGGCTGGCCAGGCCCAGGGCATAGATATGGTCGAGGTCGAAATGCCAGTGCGGATAGAGGTTGTCCGCATTTTCCTCTTTATAGGAACCGACCCAGGCATCGGCTTCGCCGCGCTTGACCAGGCCGATCGCCCGGCTGTAGGGCACGCTCTGGGTACGCACCTTGACCCCGGCCGGCTCGAACACCTTGCGCAGAACGTCCCAGGCCAGGCCACTGCCATCGGCGTTGGTGTAATCGAGCCATTCCTCGCTGGCCAGGCGGATCTGGGCAGGAATCGCCGGCGGCGGCTCCGCCGCTTGTACAGTGCCTGCCAGCAGGGCCAATACCAAGAGTCCGAGTCGCCATCCAGTCATCGTCCTACTCCCTTAGGTAAAACTCCATACCAGAACCTGCATGCCCAACCAGGCGAACACACCCGCCAGCACGTCGTCGAGCATGATCCCGACACCGCCATGTACATGCCGGTCGACCCAGCGGATCGGCCAGGGCTTGAGAATATCGAAGAAGCGGAACATCAGGAAACCCGCCAACAACCAGTGCCAGCCCTCGGGCACCAGCCACAAGGTAATCCACATGCCGACCATCTCGTCCCAGACGATGCCTTCATGGTCATGCACGCGCAAGTCATCGGCGACTTTTCCGCACAGCCAGAAACCGAACAGCATGGTCAGGCCGAGCATCAGCCAGTAGCCCCAGTCGGGCAGCATCTGCCACAAGGGGATGAACGGCAAGGCTACCAGCGAGCCCCAGGTTCCCGGCGCCTTGGGCAAGGTCCCGGAGCCGAAGCCGAAGGCGAGAAAATGCCAAGGATTACGCCAGACCGACGGCGGAACGTTCTCCGCAGGCACCTGGTTGGGGTGATCGGTCACGGTTGCTCCCTAAAATGTTGATAGCCCCGGGTAACCGGGGTGATGTCCCTGCCCTGGCCGTCCACCAGGCTGACGCCGGCACCGCTGGCCACCCGGCCGACCACGTGAACCGGCCAGCCGGCCGCGTGCAGGGGCGCAAGCTGCGCCTCGGGCAGGGTGAATGCCAGGACATAATCGTCGCCGCCCGCCAGGGCCGCCTGCCGGGCGCCTTCCAAGCCGAAGAACGCCTGCAGCGCGGCCGAGATCGGCAAGCGCTCCAGCTCGACCTGCAGGGCCACTTGCGAGGCTTTGGCGATATGCCCGCAGTCGGCCAGCAGGCCGTCGGAAATATCCAGCGCCGATGTGGCTTTGCCGCGCAGGGCCTGGCCCAGGGCGAACTGTGGCGACGGCGACCAGTAATGGGCCAGCAAGGGCTCGGCGACGGCAGGCGCCGCCTGGCGCTCGGCCAGCACCAGCGGCAAGGCGCCGGCGGCATTGCCCAGTTCACCGCCCACACACAGCAGGTCACCGGCGCGGGCACCGCTGCGGGTCAGCGCCATTCCTTGGGGCACCCGGCCAAACACGGTCATGGTCAGGCTCAAGGGGCCGCGGGTGGTGTCGCCACCGATCAGACTCAGGCGGCAGGCCTGGGCCATCTGGTTCAGGCCACGGGCATAGGCTTGCAGCCAGTCCGCATTCACGTCCGGCAGGGTCAGGGCAAGGGTAAAGCCGATGGGGGCAGCCCCCATGGCAGCCAGGTCACTGGCGGCAACGGCCAGCGAACGCTGACCGAGCAGAAATGGATCGCAGACGGCCGGGAAATGCACCCCGGCCACCAGCGTGTCGGTGGAGATCGCCAGCTGCTCGCCGGCCGCCACGCTGAGCAAGGCGCAATCGTCGCCAATGCCCAGCGCAACCGCTTCGCCGCCCTGCGCACAGGGCGCGGCGGCGAAGTAATGGCGAATCAGTTCGAACTCACCCATCGGCAGGAAGCGCCAGGATCAGCGCTTGAATGCCTTGACTTCGGCTTCACGAAGCCGTGGTGCCAGCTTGTCGAGCACGCCGTTGACGAACTTGTGACCGTCGGTGGCACCGAAGATCTTGGCCAGTTCGACGCCTTCGTTGATCACCACGCGGTACGGTACGTCGACACGCTTGATGAACTCCCAGGTGGACAGGCGCAGGACCGCCAGCTCAACCGGGTCGAGTTCTTCAAGGGCCAGGTCCAGGCAGGGCGCCAGGGCCTTGTCGATTTCCTGCACCATCACCGGAACCCCGTGGAGGATTTCGCGGAAATAGGCACCGTCGACATCGGTGAAATCGTTATCGACCCGGAACTGCGCTTCGATCTCGTTCAGCGACTGCCGAGCCATGTGCCATTGATACAGGGCCTGGGTCGCGAGCTGACGGGCTTCGCGACGCTTGGCGCTCTTCGATGGCTTGCCAGCATCCGCAGGTTTTGGATCGCGCGGGTTGAAACGATCGTGCTCGTCGCTAATCACTTGGCCTCCAACTGCGCCAGCAGGCTGACCATTTCCAGGGCGGACAGGGCCGCTTCGGCGCCCTTGTTGCCGGCCTTGGTGCCGGAGCGCTCGATGGCCTGTTCGATCGAATCGACGGTCAGGACACCGAATGCAACCGGTACGCCGAACTCCATGGACACCTGGGCCAGGCCCTTGGTGCACTCGCCCGCCACGTATTCGAAGTGCGGGGTACCGCCACGGATCACTGCGCCCAGGGCGATGATCGCGGCATATTCGCTTTGCTGGGCGACTTTCTGTGCCACCAGCGGAATCTCGAACGCACCCGGGGCACGGATGATGGTGATGTCGCTTTCGCTGACACCGTGGCGAACCAGGGCGTCAACGGCACCGCTTACCAGGCTTTCGACGACGAAGCTGTTGAAGCGGCCAACCACCAAAGCATAGCGACCTTTGGGGGCGATGAAGGTACCTTCGATGGTCTTCAGGGTCATACCGGAGTTCTCATCTTAAAGAGCCAGGCCGCAAATTGGCGGCCTGTAGGGGTTTGGGACACGAATGGCAGCGCGACAAACCGCCTGCTTTATTCGGAGGGCACGTATTCTACAACTTCCAGATCGAATCCGGATATCGCATTGAACTTCATTGGCGAACTCATCAGGCGCATTTTGCGTACGCCCAGGTCGCGCAGAATCTGCGAACCGGCACCGACGGTGCTGTAGGTGGTCGGGGTTTTCACCGGTGCAGCGTCGGCGCTTTCGCGGATATGCGCCAGCAGCACGTCGCCTTCCAGCGGGTGACCGAGCAGCAGCACGACACCGCTACCGGCCTCGGCAACCGCGCTCATGGCGGCGCGCAGGCTCCAGCGGCCCGGTTGCTTGACCATCAGCAGGTCGCGCAACGGGTCCATGTTGTGCACCCGCACCAGGGTCGGTTCTTCGGCGCAGATGTTGCCCAGGGTCAGGGCCATGTGCACGTCGCCTTCGACCGAATCACGGTAGGTGACCAGGTTGAAATGACCCAGCTCGCTGTCCAGCGGCTGCTCGGAAACCCGCTGAACGGTACGTTCGTGGATCATCCGGTAGTGGATCAGGTCGGCGATGGTACCGATCTTGATGTCGTGCTCGGCGGCGAAGGCTTCCAGCTCCGGGCGACGGGACATGGTGCCGTCGTCGTTCATCACCTCGCAGATCACCCCGCTCGGCTCGAAACCGGCCATGCGCGCCAGGTCGCACGCCGCTTCGGTGTGGCCTGCACGGGCCAGGGTGCCGCCTGGCTGGGCCATCAGCGGGAAGATGTGACCGGGGCTGACGATGTCTTCGGCCTTGGCGTCGCGGGCGGCTGCAGCCTGGACGGTGCGGGCACGGTCGGCGGCGGAGATGCCGGTGGTGACGCCTTCGGCCGCCTCGATCGAGACGGTGAACTTGGTGCCGAAGCCCGAGCCATTGCGCGGTGCCATCAGCGGCAGCTTGAGCGTTTCGCAACGCTCGCGCGACATCGGCATGCAGATCAGGCCGCGGGCATGCTTGGCCATGAAGTTGATGTGTTCGGCCTTGCAGCACTCGGCGGCCATGATCAGGTCGCCTTCGTTCTCGCGGTCTTCGTCATCCATCAGGATGACCATTTTGCCCTGGCGGATGTCTTCGACCAGTTCTTCGATGCTGTTGAGCGCCACGCGGCACCCCCTTTCAAATCAGGATTTCAGGTAGCCGTTGGCGGCCAGGAAACTTTCGGTAATGCCGCTGCCTTTGCTCGGCTCGGCGGCTTTGTCACCCAGCAGCAGACGCTCCAGGTAACGGGCCAGCAGGTCGACCTCAAGGTTGACCCGACGACCGGGACGGTAGTCGGCCATGATGGTTTCGGCCAGTGTATGCGGAACGATGGTCAGCTCGAACTCGGCGCCATCGACCAGGTTCACCGTCAGGCTGGTGCCGTCGACGGTGATCGAGCCCTTGTGGGCAATGTACTTGGCCAGCTCCTTGGGTGCACGGATGCGGAACTGGATGGCGCGGGCGTTATCGCTGCGCGAGACCACTTCGCCGACACCGTCGACATGGCCGCTGACCAGGTGGCCGCCCAGGCGGGTGGTCGGGGTCAGGGCCTTTTCCAGGTTGACCCGGCTGCCGCTCTTGAGGTCGTCGAAGGCGGTGCATTCCAGGGTTTCGCGGCTGACGTCGGCCCAGAAGCCATCGCCAGGCAGCTCGACCGCGGTCAGGCACACACCGTTGACGGCAATGCTGTCGCCGAGTTTGACGTCGCCAAGGTCCAGCTTGCCGGTTTCGACATACACCCGCACGTCGCCGCCTTTGGGGGTCAGGGTGCGGATGCTGCCTATGGATTCGATGATGCCGGTGAACATGAGTCCTCCTCGAGAACAGGGCTGCGCAGGGCTAGCCTGGAATTATACGCCGGGCGCCGGCACAGGGATCGCAGTGACTCGCCAGTCATCGCCCACCGCGCGCATTTCAGTGATTTTCAGCGGTGCCGCTTCGCTCATGCGCTCCAGCGGCCAGTCCAGCAAAGGCCGGGCACTGGAGCCAAGGAACTTGGCGGCGACAAAGATCTGGTATTCGTCGATCAGCCCGCTTTGGGCAAAGGCACCGACCAGGCCGGCCCCGGCTTCGAGCAGCACTTCGCTGGCGCCACGGGCCGCCAGCTCGCGCAACAGGGCGTGCAGGTCGACCCGACCGCCCTCGCCCGGCAGGCTCAGCAGTTCGTGGCCGGCCTCGGCGTAGCGACTGTCGACGGCAGCGGCCGTTACTACCAGGGCAGGCCCGGCCAAGAAGAACGGCGCATCCAACGGCAGGCGCAGGCGCCCGTCGATCAGCACGCGCAGGGGCGGGCGCGCCAGGGCCAGGGCCGTGGTCTGCGGGTCGAGGCCCAGCTCATCAGCACGCACGGTCATCCGCGCGTTGTCGGCCAGTACGCTCTGGGCACTGGTCAGCACCACGCTGGAGCGGGCCCGCAAGCGCTGTACGGCGCTACGCGCGGCAGGGCCTGTGATCCACTGGCTTTCGCCGCTGGCCATGGCGGTGCGGCCATCCAGGCTCATCGCCAGCTTGGCGCGAACGAACGGCAGGCCGAACTCCATGCGCTTCAAAAAGCCCGGGTTGAGCGCCCGCGCTTCGGCTTCGAGCACGCCGCTGGCAACCTCGATACCGGCATCGGCCAGGCGCTTGAGGCCCTGCCCCGCCACTTGCGGGTTGGGGTCCTGCATGGCGGCGACCACGCGCGCCACACCGGCCTTGACCAGCGCCTCGGCACAGGGCGGCGTGCGCCCGTGGTGGCTGCAGGGTTCAAGGGTGACGTAGGCGCAGGCGCCACGGGCCAGCTCACCGGCCTGGCGCAGGGCATGCACTTCGGCATGCGGCTCGCCGGCGCGCACGTGCCAGCCTTCGCCGACCACCTGGCCGTCCTTGACGATCACGCAACCGACGCGCGGGTTCGGGTGGGTCGAATACAGGCCCTTGCGGGCCAGTTCCAGGGCCCGGGCCATGTAATGGGCATCGAGTACCGCGCGTTCGCTGGACATGTTCACTCTTTAGCCGGCTCACGGGCCAGGCGGTCGATTTCTTCACGGAACTCGTCGAGGTCCTGGAAGCGCCGGTATACCGAGGCAAAGCGGATATAGGCCACTTCATCGAGCTTCTGCAGCTCGGTCATGACCATCTCGCCGACGACCAGCGACTTGACCTCGCGCTCACCGGTGGCCCGCAGCTTGTGCTTGATGTGTGCCAGCGCCGCTTCCAGGCGCTCGACACTGACCGGGCGTTTTTCCAGGGCGCGCTGCATGCCGGCGCGCAGCTTCTCTTCGTCGAAGGGCTGGCGGCTGCCGTCCTGCTTGATCAGCCGGGGCAGGACCAGCTCGGCGGTTTCGAAAGTAGTAAAGCGCTCACCGCAGGCGACGCATTCGCGCCGACGGCGCACTTGCTCGCCCTCGGCAACCAGTCGAGAGTCGATGACCTTGGTGTCGTTGGCACCGCAGAAGGGACAGTGCATGGTGGCAGGCAACAAAAAAAGGGAGGGCCATGGTAGCGCATCCCACTGGCAAGACAAGCCAAAGGGTTTACCATCCACAGTGGAAAAAATGCCGCGAAGGAATTCCCCATGCCATTTCGAGCGCTCGTTGTGCTCAGTTTTGCCGCCTTGCTGGTGGCCTGCAGCAGCGACAAACCCCAGCCTGCACCGGCCCCGAAAGCCCCGGTGGCGAGCAAGACCGCCAAGGACCTGGGTCCTTTGCCGGCCTATCAACGCGAATTGAGCGGCACCTTGCTCAACATTCCGGCCGGCGCCGAAGTCGAGCTGGCCCTGCTGGTCATCGATGAACGCGGCCGTCCGCAGCAATTGCTGGCCAGCAGCACCCTGAGCGGCAACGGCCTGGACCTACCCTACCAACTGCGCTTCAGCCCCGAGGCCTTCCCGGCCGGTGCCCGGGTCGAGCTGCGCGGACGCGCCAGCCAGTCCGGCCAGCTGATCCTGCATTTGTCGCCGGTACGCATCAACCAGGCCCAGACCCAGGCCACCGGCCCCCTGCGCTTTGTAAAGGCGCCATGATGGCGCCAGCACCGCTGCAACAGGCATTGGGGGAGCTGCTGGGCGATGCCCGGCTGGTGGTCAGCGACCTGCCCGACTGCGCGCTCAAGCTGTGGCTGATCGATGCGCAGAACATGGACCGCGAATTCACCCCCGATGAAACCCGGCGCATCCTCCACGAGCCACCGTACTGGAGCTTCTGCTGGGCCAGCGGCCTGGCCATGGCCCGCTACCTGGACGAACAGCGTCACTGGGTCGAAGGCAAGCGCGTGCTGGATTTTGGCGCAGGCTCCGGCATTGCCGGAATCGCCGCCGCCCGCGCTGGCGCCCTCGAAGTGGTGGCCTGCGACCTCGATCCCCTGGCCCTGCAGGCTTGCCAGGCCAACGCCGAACTCAATGGCGTGGAACTGAGCTACTCCAGCGACTTTTTCCAGGAGGCCGACCGTTTCGACCTGATCCTGGTGGCCGACGTACTCTACGACCGGGCCAACCTGCCGCTGCTCGACGAATTCCTCAGCCGTGGTCGCCAGGCCCTGGTGGCCGACTCGCGGGTGCGCGACTTCAGCCACCCGCTGTACCAGCCCCTGGGCGTGCTCGAAGCCCTGACCCTGCCGGATCTGGCCGAGCCCCACGAATTCCGCCGGGTCAGCCTGTACCACGCCAGCCGCCAGCCTTTATAGTGATGTCATTCACGGATTTTCGAGAGTCGCGATGAGCCCTGCTACCCCGTATATTTTCGACGCAACTGCCGCCGACTTCGATCAGTCGGTCATCCAGAATTCCTTTCACAAACCGGTGCTGGTCGACTTCTGGGCCGAATGGTGCGCCCCCTGCAAGGCACTGATGCCGCTGCTGGCGCAAATCACCGAGAGCTACCAGGGCGAGCTGCTGCTGGCCAAGGTCAACTGCGATATCGAACAGGACATCGTCGCCCGCTTCGGCATCCGCAGCCTGCCGACCGTGGTGCTGTTCAAGGATGGCCAGCCGGTCGACGGCTTTGCCGGTGCCCAGCCGGAGTCGGCCATCCGCACCCTGCTCGAACCTCATGTGCAGATGCCGCCACCGGCTGCCGCCGCCCCCCTGGAAGTCGCCCAGGCGCAGTTTGCCGAAGGCCGCTTCAGCGAAGCCGAAGCCACCCTCAAGGCCCTGCTGAGCGAAGACAACAGCAACGCCGCGGCACTGATCCTGTATGCCCGCTGCCTGGCCGAACGCGGTGAGCTGGGCGAGGCCCAGGTCGTGCTCGATGCGGTCAAGACCGATGAGCACAAGGCGGCCCTGGCCGGTGCCAAGGCCCAACTGACCTTCCTGCGCCAGGCCGCCAGCCTGCCGGAAGTCGCCGACCTCAAGACGCGCCTGGCGCAGAATGGCGAAGACGACGAGGCTGCCTACCAGCTGTGCATCCAGCAGCTGTCGCGCCAGCAGTACGAGGCCGCGCTGGACGGCTTGCTCAAGCTGTTCAGCCGCAACCGCGGCTACGAAGGCGGCTTGCCACACAAGACCTTGCTGCAAGTGTTCGACCTGCTGGGCAACGATCATCCGCTGGTGGGGACCTACCGGCGCAAGTTGTTCGCTGCCTTGTATTGAGTTCATCGCGGGGCAAGCCCGCGCCGAAAAGCCCGGTAGGAGCGGGGGTGGCCCCCCAAAGCTGCCCCACCAAAAACCCCACCCCGAGAGACAACCCCCC